>NZ_CBCRZX010000020.1:2509-78093 GCF_965137155.1 Stackebrandtia soli | reverse complement strand
GTCCGAGCGGGAGTGGGAAGGGGAGGCGGAAGGGGAGTGGGAAGGGGAGGCGGCGTCCTTCGGTACCGCGATGAACGGCATGGACATGTGCGGCGTCGCGAGTAGACCATCCATTGTGGCGACATCGCCGAGGAGTCGCGTCCGTGACTCGCGCGCCAGCGCCGGGTCCTCCTCGTGCTCGTAGGGCTGCTCGGGATACAGCAGCTGAAGCGCGCCGAGTAGGGCGTCGCCGGTGATCGCGAGCAGCCCGTCGCCGTCGCGAACGATGACGCTCTGGTGCCCCGGCGTGTGCCCTGGCGTGGCGCGAGTCGCGACGCGCGGTGACAGGACTTGGTCGCCGTCGACGAGCCGCAGGACGCCCGCCGCGTCCAGCACGTCGAGGAGCCGTTCCCGCAGCATCGGGTTCAGTTCCGAGACGGCGTCCGCGTCGGCGCGCGGAAGCAGGTACTCGGCGCGCGGAAAGAACGGCGCATCCTCGACGACGGCCCAACCGACGTGATCGGTGTGCAGATGCGTGATGATCACTCGGTCAACGTGGTCTCGATCGATTCCCTTGTTCCGCAGCGACTCCGGCAGCCGTCCCGGGAGCGGCGCCCAGGACGCGGGTGCGCCCTCCGGGCCGATTCCCGCGTCCACGATGGTCACCGTGTCGTCGGGTTCGACGACGACGAACGCCCGAAACCGCAACCACCACCGCCCGTCGTCGGTGACCGCCCCCGGATCGAGCCGATCCGCGGTCGCCCACCGCGCGGCGCTCGAACCGGGAAATGCCTTGTCGCGCGGGGAGAAGAACGGTCCCTCCCCGTCGTGTATCGCGATGATCCGCGTCCGTCCGATCGTGATCTCGTCCGCCATGCGACGCGACGATACCCGGCCCCAGGGCGTCACCTATTCGGACCGACGACGGGGAATTCGATGGGAATCGATGGTTGGTGGAGCGGTTCGCCGCGTCGCGGTCGTGTTCAACTCGCCTTGCGCGAGTGCGGAACACTGGGGCCGACCGCGAGACCGCGACGGCGCGGTGCCAGGGTTCGCCCACTCGACGCGCCCGAACTCACGTCGGGGTCGCCGTCGTCGAACCCGGTGGCCGAGCGCCGCCCGACCAGACGTCATCCGCGATGGAGGAGTCCATGACAACACTGTGGATGGAGCTACGCCGAAGCCCGGTTCGCCTGTGGTTCCCGGTGTTCCTGGCCATCACCTTCGCCATCCTGTTCGGACGGGGCGTTGACTGGGCCGGTTCGTGGCTGGACGCGTCCGCGGCCGCCCAGCTTCCGGCGGTCGCGGTCGCTGTGGTCCTCGCCGCCGCCACCGCCTCCGCGGCGGCGCGGGCACGCCGGGACGACGAACGACGTGGCGTCGACGCCTCCACATGGCGGATCGAGGCGACGCGCCTCGGCGCCGCCTTGAGCTATGGCCTCGGTGCCTACGTGATCGGCCACGCGGTCGCCGCCGCCGTCGTCCTCTTCTCAGGTGCGGCCGGGCCGGGTTTCCTGTGGCCGGGCTACCTGGTCATGGGCGCGATCGTCGTCATAGGCGCGGCGGGCATCGGACAGTTCGTCGGCAATGCCGTCGGCGGCACCGTGATCGTGCCCGTGATCCTCGGCGTGGCGGTCCTGTTCGTGTTCTCCGTCCTCAGTGCGGCCTTCGATCTGTCCGTCCGCCGGACGACCCCGTACTTCGAGGTTTCCTGGTCCGCGTTGCTGCCGCGTGTCGGCGTCGCCGTGTTCCTGTGCGCGACGGCGGTGACCCGCCCACGTCGCGTCGGGTCCGACAGGAGGTCCCCGGTGCGAGTGGCTTCGCTTGGGCTGCTCGCCTCCGTGATCGCGATCGGCGTCGTCGGTTCCGTCATCGTTCCGCGCGTTCCGCCCAGCCCGGAGTGCACGCGGACGGTGCCGCGGTTGTGCGTCTGGCCGGAGCGTCACGGTTCGATCCCGACGCTCACCGCGATGGCGGAGCGGATGGCGGCCTTGCCGGAACCGTTCGTCGTCCCGGAGACTCTGAGCGAGATCGGGCTGAGCGGCGTTCCCGCCGATCGGGACTTCGACGGTTTCGTGTTCGCCGACGGCGATTCGTGGCGCACTGCGGGCGCTCTCGCGGGTGCCGTCGCCGAGGCGACTCCGGCGTTGTCCTGTGAGGGCGCTGCGGATCCTGAGTGGACGACCGCCCGTAACGAGCTGACGTATTGGGCGAGGACCTGGATCGCGGGGGAGCCGTGGGGCGACGGTTCCCGGACCGACGACGATCTGCGGTTCGTCGAGGACATGGCCGCCCACGCCTCGCCCGAGGCGCAGTTCGACTGGGTCGAGAATCGTTGGGAGTCGGTCGCCGAGCGGGACTGCTGAGCGGCTCGACGATCGCGCGCACGCGAACGGGTTCCCCTGTCGTCCAAGGGAACCCGTATCGACCGCGCGAACTAGGCGGTCGGCGCCGAGGGCGTCTGCCCGTGGGCCATCCACCATTCGTCCGTGCCCTCGACGGCCAGCGCGAGCACCAGGGCGAACTCGGGGCCCTTGGCGGCGCCGACGAGCGCGCGCAGCGGTCCGTTGAGGTTCTGCGGGACGGTGCCGGCCGTCGCGTCGAGCTCGAACGGCGAACCGGCCGGGATGAAGTCCACTGTCGACTCGCGTACGATGGCGGTGAAGTGGTGCTTGATCTTCTTTCCGGCGGTCCGGTTCTCGACCCCGGTGATGTGGATCAGGAGCGTCGGACGATTGCCGTCGCGGAGGCGTCTGACCGCCCGGATCTTGCTCAGCGGTCCCGTCATGGCGGCCAACAGGATCAGCGTGATGATCGCGACGACGGCGGCGAAGATCCAGTCGAAGACTCCGGCGCCTTCCGGCTCCTCCTCGAAGAGGCGACCCTCCTCGGACCGGTAGACGGTGGCGGTCTCACCGACCTTGATGGTGTCGCTGCGGACTTCGCCCTCGGAGCCGTCGGGCAGGGTCACCTCGACGATGCGAACCTGTTCGATGTGACGGTTGCGGCGGCTGCCGACGGTCTGAGAGGTCTCGTGCTCACCGGTCGCCGTCACCGTGACGGTCTCGAATGACGCCGTGGCCTTGGAGATCGTCGTGGAGGCGAAGAACACGGTCCCCACGACGCCGACGGCGAACGCGAGAAGGAACCCGAGGAAGAGCTTGACCTGGTGGCGGACGTACTTCTTGACGAGTGGGGCTTGTGTCGGGGTGGCCATGAATGGTCCTTTGGGGCGGGGCCCGGGGGCGGTGTGGCGTCCCTTCGAGACGTTGTCACGCGCGAGCGTCTCGGAAGGACGCCGAAGTCGCGTCGGGGGGCGAAAAGAATCGATCGGTCGGAACGCTACCACCCGTCCCGGCCCGCGTTCAGGGTGTGACCTGGCGGTTCTCCGTCCTCGGCGCGAGTCGTGACGATGGTTTCCTCGGCGTGGCCTTGGCTCACAAGGCAATACGTCGACTCCGGACTCGGACGGGTCCGACGGCTTTCGAGGACGGATTCCGGCGACCAAATACATAAAGATATATCGATGTCGATGCTTTAAGGCGTGTTTCGTCGCCAGTCCCGAGGTCGCCGTCCGCTGGGGGCGGTTCAATCCCGTTGGGCTGAGGTGCCGCTAGGGGAGTACGCCTCCGTGGCGAGCGGGTTCCAGGCGGACGCGTTCGTCGCGGGAGGTGGCCGTCCGTAATGTCTTCTGGCGGGCTGGAGCGCTATGGGCACCGACATCGCCGCGAGGTGTCGCCGGTGTCGGGAACGAACGCACCCTAGGAACCGGCGATGGGCGGAATCTCGGCTCGTCGTCGGCGGCGACGGCTCGCCTCCGCTTCGGCGGCGGCCCTCGCTCGGGTGCGGGCGGCGGTCATGAACGCGATCGGGTCGGCGTCGTGGTCCGAGCAGTCGGCGAGCCAGCGTTCGAGCGTCGAGGCGATGTGTCGATCACTGTGGACGCGGCTCGCTCCAGGGCCGTGCCCGACCCGACGTCGATCCTCATCCACGTAGCACATGTCGAAGCCGTGCAGGTGTAGCAATCCGGTGCGTACCAGCGGGTCGGTGATCTCGTCGTCGCGGTGTTCGACCCAGGTCGCGGCCCACTCGTGCACGTCCTCCCTGCTGGCCTTCCCGGCGGTGAGGTCTCTCCATCGCCGCTCGACGTCGGCTCGGGTCGGTGGGTCGTCGGCGGTTCGCGCGTTCATTCGCCTCAGGATGGCGTTGGTCCTCCAGCGGTGTGTGATCGGTGTCTCTCGATGGGCGCGGGGGCGACCCCCGGGTCACGCAGTACGCTTGTACTGTTTGGCGGGGGACCGCCACGGGCCGCCGTCATTCCCCTGACCTGCCAACCGACGGCCGCCGCACAATAGGAGAATCACCCGCATGGCGAAAATCAAGGTAGAGAACCCGGTCGTCGAGCTCGACGGCGACGAGATGACCCGCATCATCTGGCAGCAGATCAAGGACCAGCTGATCCTGCCGTACCTCGACGTCGATCTCAAGTATTACGACCTGTCGATCCAGGGCCGCGACAGCACCGATGACCAGATCACCATCGACGCCGCCAACGCGATCAAGAAGTACAGCGTCGGCGTCAAGTGCGCGACGATCACCCCCGACGAGGCCCGCGTCGAAGAGTTCGGCCTCAAGAAGATGTGGCGCTCCCCGAACGGCACCATCCGCAACATCCTCGGCGGCGTCGTCTTCCGTGAGCCGATCATCATGAGCAACGTCCCCCGTCTCGTGCCCGGCTGGACGAAGCCGATCGTCATCGGCCGTCACGCGTTCGGCGACCAGTACCGCGCCACCGACATCAAGGTTCCCGGCGAGGGCACCCTGACGATGACGTTCACGCCCAAGGACGGCAGTGAGCCGATGGAGCTCGAGGTCTACGACTTCCCGGGTTCCGGCGTCGCCATGTCGATGTACAACCTGGACGAATCGATCCGCGACTTCGCCCGCGCGTCGTTCCGGTACGGTCTCGCCCGCGAGTACCCCGTCTACATGTCGACCAAGAACACCATCCTCAAGGCGTACGACGGCCGCTTCAAGGACCTGTTCCAGGAGGTCTTCGAGGCCGAGTTCAAG
Source organism: Stackebrandtia soli (assembly GCF_965137155.1). Lineage (NCBI taxonomy): Bacteria > Bacillati > Actinomycetota > Actinomycetes > Glycomycetales > Glycomycetaceae > Stackebrandtia > Stackebrandtia soli. The sequence continues at coordinate 73,041 of NZ_CBCRZX010000020.1, read as the reverse complement.
GCGGACTTCGACCGCCTGGGCCTCACCTACGAGCACCGTCTCATCGATGACATGGTCGCCGCCGCCCTGAAGTGGGAAGGCGGCTACGTCTGGGCCTGCAAGAACTACGACGGTGACGTCCAGTCGGACATCGTGGCGCAGGGCTTCGGCTCGCTCGGCCTGATGACGTCGGTCCTCATGTCCCCCGACGGCAAGACCGTCGAGGCGGAGGCCGCGCACGGCACCGTCACCCGGCACTACCGCGCCTACCAGCGCGGCGAGAAGACCTCGACGAACCCGATCGCGTCGATCTTCGCGTGGACGCGCGGCCTCGCGCACCGTGGCAAGCTCGACGGCACCCCCGCCGTCACCGAGTTCGCCCAGGCGCTGGAGCAGGTCTGCATCGATACTGTCGAAGGTGGACAGATGACGAAGGACCTGGCGCTGCTCGTCGGTGGGGACGCCCAGTGGCTGACCACGGACGAGTTCATGAACGCCCTGACCGAGAACCTGGCAAAGCGTCTCGGCTAACGGTTGTTTCCGGCCGATGGCTGCGCCATCGGTTCGGTTCGCGAGGCTCCCGCACCCGACTTCGGGGTATGGGAGCCTCGTCGTCTTCCGGGGTGGAACCCAAGGTCCCGCATCGAGCCACTCCCGAATGTCGACGCCGTTCGGTCGTGGCGCCGCGTCGCCCGCCCGAACGGCGGGAGGTGAACGCGAACCGCCGCGCCCCGTAACCATCGACGGTCGAGGACGTTGAACAGGGAGCGGGTGCGGCGCGCGAGCGTCGTTTCCGTGTTCGGGGTTCGTCGCCGGTCTCGATCGGTGGCGTACCTCCTGACTGGTGAGAGCCTGCCGTCCCTTCCCAGTAAAGGCCCCGGAGTGCGCTCCGGGGCCTTTCTTCGCGCCGCTTTTCACGCGCGCCGTGGCGTCGGATGAATCCATACCGTTGTAAGGAAGCGATAGTTGTTAAATTCGCGTGAAGTCGACGAATTCGCCACGCCTCTTTTCACATTCGCTCATTGACATCTTGAAATATGTTCGGCATTCTTTCTTGCGAAGCCGTTCCGCCCGCGGCTTTCATCCAAGATGGAGGTACAGTCAATGGCCAACTCTTCCCGCCGCGCATTCCTGACGGCAGCGGTAGCCGTCCCCACGACCGCGTTCGTGCTCTCGGTGACGAGTGGCACCGCCAACGCGGCCGGCTACCAGTGGGGTCGGACCCTGCAGCAGGGTGCTTCGGGAGACGACGTCCGTCAGCTGCAGATCCGGGTCTCCGGTTACCCCGGCTACGACTCCGCGATCAGCATCGACGGCGCGTTCGGCCCGCACACCCGTTCCGCCGTCATTCGCTTCCAGCAGGCGTACGGCCTCGCGGCCGACGGCATCTTCGGCCCCGCCTCGCGTTCGAAGCTGAACTCGCTGCAGGACTCCGACAACACGCCGATCCACTTCACGTACGCCGAGATGAACCGGTGCAACAGCACGTGGGGTGGCGGCAAGGTCAGCGCCGCGACCGCGAAGTACTACGCCCTCATCTGCATGTGGAAACTGGAGGCGATGCGGCACGCGCTCGGCGACCGCCCCATCAACATCTCCAGCGGCTTCCGTTCCGCGTCGTGCAACTCGGCCGTCGGCGGTGCCACGAACAGCCGTCACATGTACGGCGACGCGGCCGACCTCGTCGGCTCGCACAGCTTCTGCACGATGGCCAAGCAGGCGCGGAACCACGGTTTCCGCACCATTCTCGGCCCCGGATACCCCGGCCACAACGACCACACGCACGTCGACTCGGGCAGCCGTTACTGGTCCTTCCCGAGCTGCGGCTAGTCGCCGGCTGACACCCGGCACGTTTGACCACTCGCATTGCCTCTCGTCGGGGCCGGACGTTTCTCGTCCGGCCCCGATTATCTTGTCCATAAGTGCCTAACGGCGGGTACGGACGCCATTCTCGATCGTGACCTTCCCTTAGTCATGAATTTCTCGTTTCGCTCGGCGGCGACGTGGCTGATTGCCTTTCCGCGCCGGTATTCGATTGTTCGACCCCGTCGGCGCTACTCCCGTCCGTTCTCACGCGTCCGATCGGCGCACCGGTCTCGTCCGTTCAGTGATTCGGACGGCTTGATGCGGTGGTCAGGCGCCCCTGGACCACACTGAAAACAACAATTACCATTCGGGAAGCGCGAGAACCCAACGCCCACAACCGATGCCGAGGTCGACCGTGAACGACCGGTACCCGTCACCCCCGCCGTCCGACTCGCTGCCCGTGCATCGACTCGCCGTACCCGACGCCGCCCGAGCGCCCGTGGCCGTCGGCTCCTTCGACAGCATCGGCCCGCTGTCCCGCGCGGAGTTCCCGCACCGGCACACCTTCTACGAGATCGTGCTCGTCACCGGCGGCTCCGGCCATCACGTCATCGACTTCACCGCCCACCGGATCGATCCACCGCAGCTCGGCATCATCGCGCCCGGACACGTCCACCATTGGCGGCCGACGTCGCGGCTCGACGGAATGGTGCTCCTCTTCGACGAGGCGCTCCTGTCGACGGGCGACGGAGGCGGACCCCGCTTCGTGCGACTGCCACCCGCGACCGCCGACCACCTCGGCCATGTCCTGTCTCATATGGAGGACGAGTATCGGTCCCGGCCGGACGGGTTCCTCGCCGTCATTCGCTCCTACCTGCGGGTCCTGCTGACCGTCGCCCGGCGCGGGGAGTCCCCACCGGGGCCGAACGGGCGAGTCGCCGACGCTTTCGCCCTCCTCGTCGCCCGCAATCGTGACGAATGGCCGTCGATCGACTGGTACGCGAGACATCTCGGCGTGTCCACCGCGCACCTGCACGAGCGCGTCAAGCACGCCACGGGGCTCACCCCCGGTCAGCTCATCCGCCGGGCCCGCGCCGCCGAGGCGCGGCGTCTGCTCGGCGGCACGGACCTCACCGTGCGCCAGATCGCCGCCCGGCTCGGCTTCGCGGACCCCGCCTACTTCTGTCGCTTCTTCCGCCGTGAATCGGGAACGACGCCCGGCGACTATCGTGACCGGCTCGCACTCTGAATCCGGGCTTCGAGAAAAACACCACCATCTCCGAGTCCAGTCCATCGACTCATGTCGATGCCGTTCCTACTGTCGAAGGGAGCACCCACCCCGAACAGAGGAGACGACATGCCCGACCAGATCGAGCCGCCGCGCTCGGGCCTGACCCGGAACGCCGTTCTCAAGGCGGCGATGGTCGCGTTGCCCGCGCCGCTGCTCGCGGCGGCCGCCGCCCCCGCCTCGCCCGCCGCCGAGACCGTCCCGGACAACCGGACCCTCAGCCCCACGCCCCAATGCGACGACGGTGACGACCCGACACCATCCCAAATGGAGGGACCGTACTTCAAACCGAACTCCCCGCAGCGCACCGCGCTCACCGACGGTCCCGGCGTCGCCCTGAACCTGTCCGGCCACGTCTTCGGCATCACCTGCGCGCCCATCCCGGACGCGCTCCTCGACTTCTGGCTCGCCGACGACGCGGGCGCCTACGACAACGTCGGGTACCGCTTCCGCGGCCACCAGTACTCCGGTGCCGACGGCTCCTATCGGTTGACGACCATCGTGCCTGGCCTGTACCCCGGCCGCACCCGGCACATCCACGTCAAGGTCCAGGCGCCCGGCGAACCGATCCTCACCACCCAGCTGTACTTCCCGGGCGAACCCCGCAACAACACCGATCCGCTGTTCGACCCGGAACTCCTGATGACGATGCGGACCGTCGGCAATGGACGCGACGCGGACTTCGACTTCGTACTCGACGTCGACGCCGGGCCCGGAAGCCCCGGCGACCCCGGCGCGTGGAGCGCGGGCACCGCCTACGCGATCGGCGACGTCGTCACCCACGGCGGCCGATCGTGGCGCTGTCTCATCGCCCACACCGCCGTCGCGGGTTGGGAGCCGTCCACCACGCCGGCGCTCTGGCGTCCCGCGTGAGCGTCGCGTGTCGACGCACCGGCCCGCCGTGTCGACGGCGGGCCGGGAAACCCCCGAAACACCCGGTACCGGGCGCGCGGGTGCGCGAGCATGGCGTTATGCGACTGCCCGTGGAACCGCCCGTCACGCCGATGCTCGCGAAAGCCGTGCCCACGATCCCCGAAGGGCCGTACTGGTACGAGCCGAAGTGGGACGGCTTTCGCGCGATCGTCTTCCGAGACGGTGACGACATCGTCATCGGCAGCCGCAACGAGCGCCCGTTGACGCGGTACTTTCCCGAACTCGTGAAGGCGTTCGCGGCGAACCTGCCGCTTCGCTGCGTCCTCGACGGCGAGATCGTGATCGTCTCCGACCCGGGCGATCGGCTCGACTTCGAGGCGCTGCAACAACGCATCCACCCGGCGCAGAGTCGGATCGAACGGCTCGCGGGCGAGACCCCGGCGTCCTTCGTCGCCTTCGACCTGCTCTCCGACGGCGATACCGACCTCTCGCGGACGCCGTTCGAGGAGCGGCGGTCCGCTTTGGAGGCCGCCCTCGTCGCGGCGTCCGCCCCCGTGCACGTGACACCGGGGACCCTCGACGTCGCGACCGCGCGCGATTGGTTCGACACCTTCGAGGGCGCCGGGCTGGACGGCATCGTGGCGAAGCGGCTCGACGGTGTGTACCAGCAGAACAAGCGCGTGATGGCGAAGATCAAACACGATCGCACCGCCGACTGCGTCGTCGCGGGCTACCGCACCCACAAGACCGGCGACGACAAGGTCGGGTCGCTGCTGCTCGGCCTGTACGAGGGGGACGAACTGGTGAGCGTCGGGGTGATCGGGGCGTTCCCGGCGGCGACGCGCGTGGAGCTCTTCAAGCGCCTGCAGCCGCTCGTGACGACGTTCGAGGGGCACCCCTGGGCGTACGCGCGGCAGGAGGAGGGCAAGCGGACCCCCCGTAACGCCGAGGGCAGCCGGTGGAGCGGAGGCAAGGACCTGTCGTTCACTCCGCTGGAGCCGAGCCTCGTCGTCGAGGTCGCCTACGACCACATGGAGGGCGTTCGGTTTCGGCACAATCCGCGTTTCCGCCGCTGGCGGCCCGACCGGGACGCGGCCTCGTGCACCTTCGATCAACTGGAGCGCCCGATCCGATACGATCTATCATCCATTCTCGACACGTGACGGTTCGCCGGTTTCAGGTCACCCCTGCGAGCAGCGCCTCGGTGGTGGCGGCGAGACGCGCGGCGGCGGACGGGTCGAGCGTCGCCAGGTTCAGCGGCAGCGACGTGGCCCGGTCGATGGCGGTCAGCGGCCGTTCCGGTGGGGTGTCGATGAACGCGTGCATCGGCGCGACGGCGCGCTCGACGGGTCGTGCGAACAGCGAGGCGGCGAGTCGGAGCAGTACCCGAGTCGGCGTCGACAACGGCGACAGATCGCCGCTGCGGGTGAAACCCGGGTGATAGAGGACGTACGGGACGGTGCTCCCGTGCGCCGCCGCGTAGGCGACACCGAGGAGGTCGTTGGCGCGGCCCGCCTGGAGTTGGGCCGCGATCATCCCGTAGTCGTGCTCGAGTTGCATGTCCTCCCAATGGATCCGGCCCTTCGTCATGCCGACCCCGGCGACGTTCACGATGACCGGCGCCGGCGCGCGGCTCAAGGCGGCGGTCAGGCCGTGGCCGAGCAGATGACGGCTCAGGTAGTACAGGGCGAACGTCCTCTCCAGACCGTCGACGGTCACGGCGCGACTCGGATTCTGCCGGTTGGCGCACAGGACGAGCGCGTCGACGGCGTGGTGGGCGTTCGTGACGTGTGCGATCGCGTCGCGGTTTCCCTCGATCGCCGACAGGTCCGCTCGCACGAAGTCAACCTTGCCCGGGAGCCCTTCGGAACGCGCATCCGCCATGAGTTCGGCGCCCTTCGCGCGATCGCTGCCGATCGTCACGACGGTGTCTCCGCGTCGGGCTCGTGCCAGGGCCAGTGTCCGGCCCATGCCGTTGGTCCCGCCGCTGATGACCACGACCCGCCGTCGGTCCCGGCCGCTCGTCGCGCTGCTCATGGTCGTCTCCTTCGGTTAGCGTTTGTCGTCGACGCCATCCTCGGCCGTGGATCTCGGAAACGGAAGAACGCACTTTGATGTCAGATACGAACACGGGTGTGCCTTCCCTGGTGGGCGCGCCGTTGCCGTCACCGGTGCCCGCCGACGAGTACGAGCGCTGTCCGGTGACGGAGGTGGTGCGCCGTATCGGTGACAAGTGGACGATGCTCGTGATCGTCCTGCTCGGGCGGCGGGCGCATCGCTTCAACGAACTTCATCGCGGTATCGAGGGGATCAGCCAACGCATGCTGACCCGAACGCTGAGGGCCCTGGAGTCCGACGGTCTCGTCGACCGGCAGGTGTTCCCGACCGTCCCGCCCTCCGTCGAGTACCGGCTCAGCCCGCTGGGGCGGAGCCTGTTGACGCCGCTGTCCGCACTGGCCGACTGGGTCGTCGAGCACGGCGACGAGCTCGGCCGCGCCGGTGGCACGGAGACGGATGTGGTGGGCCCCGGCGGGGGCCCGGCGTGAAGCCGCGCGTTCCGCGCCTCACGGTGGGACCCGGGAGTCGTGAACTCGTCCCCCGGCTGGTCGCCGTCGTCGCCGTGCTCGTGGTGGGGTTGATCGTCGTCGTGGTCGTTCGCGACGGCTTCGGCGGTTCGGCCGTGCCGCGATGGTCGTTGACGGAGCTCGCGAGCGCCCCACGGGATTCCGGCGTCACCCAAGGACTCGAAATCCATGATGGACGTATCTATCACTCCGTAGGCGGCTATGGATCATCCCTTGTGCGCGTCGAGGCGCTCGATGGCTCGCTGCTCGCGGAGGATCGGCTTCCCGACGCGGAGTACGCCGAAGGTCTCACAGTGGTCGGGGATGTCTTGTGGCAGTTGACCTGGCGCGAAGGCGTGGCCTATCGGCGCGACGCGGCGACGCTCGCGGTCCTGGATCGGGTTCGCTACGACGGTGAGGGCTGGGGCCTGTGCCATGATGCGACGAGTGACCGGCTCGTCATGAGCGACGGCAGCGGGACCCTGAGCCTGCGCGATCCGTCCACGTTCGCCGAGACGGGGGAGCTCGACGTGACGAGCGCCGACGGGCCCGTCTCCGGGATCAACGAGCTTGAATGCGTCGACGGTGGGATCTGGGCGAACCGTTATGGCAGCGCCGAACTCATGCGCGTCGACGGTGGGACCGGTGCGGTCGACGCGATCGTCGAGGTTCCCGAATGGTCGGACGCGGGCGACCTCAACGGCATCGCCTGGGTCGCGGCGGATCGCTTCTGGCTCACGGGAAAGAACTGGCCGACACGTCACCTCGTCGCGATCACACCGCCGGCGTCCCGAACGCCGTAACGCCATCTCGCGCCCATCCTCGTTCCCAGGGTTCGAAGGAGGGTGACGCTGCCACGGGGCGGCGCCACGGGGCCGCCTCCATGGCATCGAATATTGTCGATGTCGTGCTCGTCGCGGACGAGCCGATGCCGACGCTTCCGCGACCCCACCGGGCGCCCCACGCGGCTATCCTCGGTCGACACCTCCCGGCAACGAAGGACAACCATGAGCCGCACCGCCTACCGCAAACTGTTGCTCGCCACATTCACCGGTGATTTCGCCGAGGTCGACCGCATCAGTGCCGAGATCGGCGAGATCGCTTGGCAGGACTCGGGTCTGCTGATCTCGGCCGTGTTCGGTCTCGCGATCGAGGAGCGTTTCCCCGGCCCCGTCGACGTCGAGACGATCGACGCCTTCGTCGAGGCGGCCTGCGCGGACTTCGCCGCCGCCCAGCCGCCGCTGGACGCCCGGGTCGCGGGCGACGTGGTGCGGATCGCGCTCGGGGAGGACGTCCCGGTCGATCGGTTGAACTCCATGCAGAGCATGCAGGTCCAGGTGGCGTTGACGCACAAGGTCTTCGCCGACGGGAAGAAGTCGCCAGAGGACATCGACGAACTGCTCGAACGCGCGGAGAACCTGCTCGACCTGACCGCCTGAACCGATGGCCGAACCCGGGATCGTCGTTCCCGCAGGCGATGGACGACGTCCCCGCGCGGTCGGGAGGTGTCGGCCTGGTGGGGCGTTGAATGCGTCCGAGTTTCTCTGCTCGGTCCGACAGTGAAGACGCACCAAGCCGGGGAACCGCGCAACCGACAGACGGCACTTTGCCCGAACCTTGAGCGCAGAGGTCTCTTCTCGCGGCTTGGTGGGTCTTCCCTCCTGACACTGTGGAAAGGCGCATTCCCGTACGCCGCCCCACCAAGCCGATCGTGGTCGAGACGGCGCGGACGGTTGGCGGGAGCGTGTGGTCGACTGCGCGTTGTCGGCTGACTCGGTGGGCACTACGACCGCACCCGACACCTACGTGGGGGCCGGAGTATCGGCTTGGTGGGGCGTTGAATGCGTCCGAGTTTCTCTGCTCGGCCCGACAGCGAAGACGCACCAAGCCGGGGAACCGCGCAACCGACAGACGGCACTTTCCGAACGCCGAGTGCGGAACTCAGATGGCGCCTTAGTGGAGGGTCGGTGGTCGTTTATCGGCTGCGTCGTTGGCGACCGGTCGATATAGTCGCGATGCCGAGCGCGGGACTTGTATTTGCGACTCCCGGACTCATCTTCGCAATGATGCTCAAGCTGCTCGCTTCTCCGCTCCTCGCTCGGCACCCCTTCCCCTCCCCGAGCGAAGAGCCATGACCGAGACCTTCGACGACCTGATCGCCTGCGAAGACGTGCTGCTGTTCGTCAACGCCGCCGTCGCGGCGACCGGCCAGCGCGAGTTCTACGACGGTGCGGAGGAACAGTCGATGTCGCTGGACTTCCTGCACGACTACATGCACGTCAACTACCGCGAGCTGTACACGTCCTGTCTCGCGCTCGGAGTCAACGACCACAACGCGGCGCTGATCATTCGGCGCCTCCTGCGCACCCCGACGGACTGTCCGTCCCCATCGCGTCCGCTGGAGGGGCGGCTGATCGCGGGGCGGCTCGCGGAGATGGCGCCGCAGCGGGCGTACCGCCTGTTCGAGGGGCTGGCGCGGGATCGCGTCAACAACCGGCGGACGCGCGCGATCATCCGCGAGTGGATCGCCGCTCGACCGGACCCGTTCCTCGACGTCGTGAAGTACCGCAACGGGGCACGCGTCGCCGCCCGGCACGCCCACCTCGACTTCGCCGACGAACGCGTTCCGCACGCCCGCGAACGCGGACGCTTCCTGTTCCCCGGCAAGCAGCACAAGCCCTACCGGAGCGAGCTGTTGAACAGCTGGCTCGCCGCGCACTACTCGAAGAGCGCCGTCTACGACCTGCCGTTCTCGATCGCGGAGGGCTTCGCGGCGCGACACGGCATTCCGCGTGCGGCCTTCCTGGAGCGGATGCGCTCGCGGATGACGAGGCTCGAACGCCTGAGGCTCAACGACTCCGCCGGGAAGGTCGGCGTCGACACGCGGGGCTTGCGAAACGCGTCACTGACCCGGGTTGCGTCCTATGTGCTTGGTATGCCGGTGGAGGAGCGGATCGAACGCCGGGCCGAGCTGACGGACGCGTTGAACGCCGCCGCTCACCGCGCCACTCGGGGAACGCCGTTCTCAGACGTGCGCCGCGTCGTCGCCGTCCTCGACGACAGCTATTCGAGTTTCGGTTCGCCCGACAAGCGCAATCGTCCGTTGGCGGTCACGCTCGCGACGCACCTTCTGCTCGCCGCGTCCGCGCCCGAGTACACGGGACTGTGGCTGAGCGGGCGCACCGACGCGCTGCTGTCCGTCCCCAGTGGGGCGACGTCGCTCGGGACGCGCATCGTCGACGCGCTCGAACTGCGACCCGACCTGCTCGTCATCGTCTCCGACGGCTGGGACAACGCGCCGGCCGGACTCGCCCAGGCCGTCCTCCACACGTGGCGTCGGCGCCTGGACCCGGACCGCGCAACGACCGTCGTCCACCTCAATCCGGTGTACAACGCGTCGGAGTACACGGTGCGGAGGCTCGCGACCGGCGTCCCGACCGTCGGCATCCGCGACGCCGAGGACGCTCCGACCCTGATCGAACTCGCCCGTTTCGCCGACGGCAGGGTCGGCCTTCCCGAGCTTCGCGCCCACCTGGCGCGGCGCACGGCCGACTACCTGAGCACCGTCTCCGCCCCGCGCGCGACGGGACGAACTCCGGGAGATCCGACATGAGACTAGACCTGACCGGTCTGACGGTGGGTCCGTCGCAGGAATGGGGGAACATCCGTCTCGTTCCGCTGCTTCGGGACCGGCCCATCGAGGGCCTGCGGCTCGACGCCCGCCTGTACGACGACGACATGACCATCGTGGACCTCGACGGCCGGACCTCGTACCTGTCGTACATTCCGCACGGCTTCGTCGCGACCTGGGGTGAGGACGAGGTCGGCGCCGCGTACGGCACGCAGCTGCGCGGATCGAAACGACCGGCGGTACCGCATTCCCGCATCGCCGTCAAGAAGCGGATGGCACGTCGCGTCGCCACGAACCGGCTCCGCTTCCTGCCGCTGCACCTCGCGATCGAAGGCTACTTGTCCCTCCATTTCGGAGGGCCCACGATCGCCTGGGAATCATGGTCACAGCAGGCGATCCGGCGTGGCCTGTCCCCGCGCGTGGAGCAGGCGTACTCGGGCGGCCAGGTCTCCGGACTGTCCGACGCGCTCCGGGTGTTCGAGATCCTGTCCGACCAATGTGGCGTGATCGTCTACGTCGCCGACGCATTCGCGTCCGCGTTCGTCACCCCGGACGCGCGCGACTACCGGGCACTGCACCCGACACTCGTTCGGGACCTGTACGGGGAACTCGTGTGGCAGTACGGCCTGGTGGCGCGGCCGGTTCCGCCCGTCCCCGTCGGCTGGGACGACGCGTACGTCGACGACCTCAACGACATCCGACGCAACGTCACCCGCCTGGAGCGCGAGTGGGAGTCGTTCCACAATGACTCGATGGCGGTCGAACTGTTGCGCTCCAACGAGTTCAGTGCCGAACGGATCTACAAGCTGGGGACGTTCACGCTCTCCCGCTTCACGCCGTCGTTCGCACGCGACACCCAAAGCCACGTCGGCGAGTACATAACCGACCACAAAGGTCGAATTGCGTACCTCAAGACCTTCAAGTTGTCGACCGCCCAAGCCCGACGCGGATGGACGCTGAACCAACTCGCCGACGCCGACTGGGACCTCGATCGGGCGGCCGAAGCGGCCGGAACCAGCACTTCCGACATGGTGAACCGCCTCGACAGACTCGGCTACGGCTTCCTCGTCCGCGAGGACCTGCTCCACAGGTTCCGCGGCCGTCGTCGCGCTTCCTGACCGTTCCGCTCCATAGCGTGAGCCGACGCCGCGACGACGACGGCTCGGCGGCCGTGTTGTTGTATTGGGGCACAATGTTTCGAAGTGCCGAGGTATCGCACCGTCGGCGCGGCCGACCGCGAACAGGGGAGCGCTCAATGACGGCAGGAACCGGCGACGTCATTCAACCGGCCACACACGACGGCGACGGTGTCGACGTCGTCGCGGCGGCGATCGCCAGACGCGGGCCGGACGCCGACCCCGTCGACGTCGGCGGTGACCTCGATCAACTCGCGCTCGCGCTGGACGCGCTCGGCCGTCACGCAGAGGCGCTCGCGGCCTCCGCAGCCGCCGTCACCGCCGTGCGGAGCGTCGCGTCGGCGCGCGGGCGCCGCGCCGCCGTGACCGTCCTCGGGCACTACGCCCAGCATCTGGAGAACTCCGGCCGGCACCGCGAGGCCCTCGCCGCCGCCGCAGAATCGGTCCACATCGCACAAACGCTACTGCGATCCGAGGACGACGAGGTCGGCCCCGGAGACCGCGCGGCGCTCGCCACCGCCGAGGGGCGCCTCGCCGCGCACCTCGCCGCCAACGACCTTCCGACCGAGGCCCTCGACGCGGCGCGAGCCGCGGTCGCTCGTTACCGCTCCCTCGTCGAAGACGACGCCGTGTACGAACTCGGCCTCGCCACCGCGCTCAACGGCCTCGGCAATCGACTCGCCGCCGCCGGTCTGGACGCCGAGGCACTCGACGCGTCCCTCGAATCCGTTCGACGCTTCCGAGGGCTCGACGCGGACGATGACGACGTCGCGCACGGTCTCGCGTCCACGCTGAACAATCTCAGCCTGAGACTGAACCGGGTGGGGCGCCACGAGGAGGCCCTGGAGACGATGCGCGAATGCGCCGAGCGTTACCGGGTGCTCGTCGAACAGGACCCCGACACTCACCAGGCCGAGCTCGCGATGGTGCTCAACAACATCAGTGTCGATCTCGCGGGCACCGAGCACGTCGAAGAGGCCGCCGACACGGCCAGGCAATGCGTCGCCGTCTATCGGAAGCTCGTCGGCGAGGATCCGGAGCGCTACCACGGCCACCTGGCCACCGCGCTGCTCAACCTGGGCGGGCGTCTGTCCGAGATGGATAAGATGCAGGCCGCCCTCGAGGCGACCGAGGAGAGCGTCGGCATGCTGCGCGACCACGCCACGGAACCGCGCGGCGTCGAGCGCCTGGGCGAAGGTCTGGCGCACTTGGCGAACCGGTTCGCCGAGGCGGGCGACTTCGCCGCCGCGGTCGAGTCCAGCAACGATTCGACGACCTTGATCGAGTCCTTGGCGGCCACCGACCCGGGGCGGTACCGCTCGGCTTTGGCGGAGGCGCGGTGCGATTCGGCCGTTCTCCTGGACGAGGCCGGACGACTCGACGAAGCCGCGGCGATGGCCGAGACCGCGATCGTCGTTGTGCGGGAGCTCACGGAGGCGGACCCGGACGCGTACACGGCCACCCTCGCGGTCGTCCTCACCGATCAGGCCCGACGCCTGGATCGTCTGGGGCGCAAGGAGGAGTCGGCCGCGGCGGCCCGCGACGCGATCGTCCACTACCGATTCCTCAACGCCACCGAGCCGGAACTGTACGGGCCGTGGCTCGTCGAGGCGCTGGACGACCTCGCCGGGTCGCTGCGTGAGCTCGGACTGGACGGCGAGGCGGCCACCGCCGAGGCGGAGGCCGCCGAACTGCGTGGTTCGGAATGAGGCTACGGCCTCGATTCCTTGTTCTCGAACCATTCTCGGGAGTCGTCGAGACTGAGCAGGACCAGCACCACGGTGGACAGGATCGCTTCGGCGATCGAGGTGAAGGGTGCCTGCGCGAGCAGTATGAAGACCTGAGCGGTGATGATCAGCGCTTCGACCCCGATCAACCAGCTTCGTGCCGCGTTGTTCCGTTTGTACAGACCGAATGACAGTCCGATCAGGACCACTCCGAACACGACATAGGCGATGATCATGCCCCTGTGTTCGGCGAGGTCTCGGATCTCCTCGAAGACGAGGAGATAGGCGGCGGCGACGAGTGGGATGACGAGTTGGAGCGCAACGACAATCTGGGCGTAGATCACCGCTCTCGGCCGGGTTTCCTTGGAATAGGAGTGTTTGACCATGCCAACCTCACCTACAGCGCGAATGACGTCGAGGTCGCCCCAACCCGGCGGGTTCGGGACGTTCGCCCTCGGCGCGGTCGGTCGGGTCGTCGAACCTCCCGCACACTCACGGTGTCCGGGCGATTCTCGGCTCCGCCGACTGCCTCGGACGGTCTCCTCTCGCTCTACCCGAGGTGACGGGACAACCTCTCGAGGCACCCGTCAACTTGTCGACTCGGTCGTGTCGGAACGCGGTCGGCCGAATCACGAACGCCCGCGCACATGTGTTGTACGCGGGCGATTCCCGACCCTGCCGGGTGACGCCCGACCCGCATCCCTCGACCTGAGGTGACGGGACAGCCTCTAGTTTCTGTCGGTTGTCGACAACCGACAAGGTCAATGATACCCGAGCCGCTACTATCCGCGGTCGTCCATCATGGACTCACCATAGTGGATTGCACTTAGGTGAAGAGAGTGGACGCTACTCGTCGACCGGTTTCGTCCATGTCAGGAGGCTCGCGTCGCCCAACCGGGAGCGGGCCTCGGACCGCTCCTCGAGTGGGGACTCGCCACGGTCCAGCATGCGGCGAAGGGTCGCCAATCCCCCGGCCAGCTCGGCCGGATTGTCGCGTTCCATCCGCTCGAAGAAGCTCGTCTGCCGACGCAGCCGCTCATCGAGGATGGTCGTCGGATGAGCGCACAGGGCGGCGATCGACGCGTCCTCCATGTCCGTGAACCACAGGGGGACCACCTCCGCGCCGTCGAGAGCCCCGCTCAGTTCCGCCAGGGACATTCGCCGGTCGACCGCGAAGCGACGCATGCTCGGGAACAGGTCGTACGCCCACGTCACCTCCCGGAGATGGTCGGCGGTCAGCACCATCACCGCCAGCCGTCCACCGGGGCGGAGCACCCGGGCCGTCTCCGCGAGCGCCGCGCGCCAGTCGTCGACCTGGTGCAGCATCGACACCATCACCACCGCGTCGACGGTGCCGTCGACGCTCGGTAGCGCGGTCGCGTCGGCGGCGATGACGGGCAGGCCCTTCCGTGCGGCCTCCTCCCGCATGTCGGCGCTGACGTCGACGATGGTGGGATCCCAACCGGCGTCGCGCATCGCGACGGCGTAGTTGCCGGTTCCGCCCCCGATGTCCCACAGGACGGGGCCGGGCGCCCCACTCAGGTATCGCGTCAGACCGTCGAGAATGGAAGGGCTCGCGCCCCTGGTCGAGTCGTAACGATTGGCCTGGTTCGCGTAGTCGTGGCGCAGTTCGGGACGCAGCATCGTGGTGCTCGCAATCAGGGATAGCAGGTCGGCGCGCTCCGGCGTTTCGTCGCGCGCGAGGACGGCGCGGACGGCCGACAGGCGGTCGGCGTGCGCGCGCAGCGAGGACAGTTCGGCGTGGGTGTGGCGCAGTTGTCCGTCGACGACGTCGATCAGTGGCTCACCGGCGTCCCCGTCGAGTAGCGGGGGCATGTCCTTCAACGGAAAACCCAAGCGCCGCAACGCCTGCACGCGATAGATCCGTTCGATGTCGACGGACGAGTACCGCCGATGGCCCGTCACGGCGTCCCGCGCGGGAACGACCAGCCCGAGCCGGTCGTAATGGTGCAGCGTCCGCACGGTCAGCCCCGTCAGCGCGGCGACCTCACCCACTTCGAGTTCCTGCATGCGTCGAATGATCCACCCCTGACGTCGCGTCGGGGCAATGTCATTGTGAGGCGTGTCACCGCAGGGCGCCATCCGTTCGTACTCGGCCCCAGCCGAGCCGAAGGTGGTCTCACCTGGCCGGAGACGTTTCTCGACGTCGAGTCGAGGTTTTCGGCCGGGCGGTGTGGTCTCATTCGGTCGGTGCTCGCCTCGTCCGTCTTCTCGCTCCGGCCGGGGTGGCCGTTTCCGAGGCTTTCCGCGGTCTGAGCGGCAGTGCCACCAAGCGTGGAAGGTGACTTCCGCGCAGCGGAGCTAGGCGGGCCGGTGCGCTCGGCTCGAATTCAGAGCAGCGCCCGTGCGCTCGCGACCGAATCGGCGTCGGCGAGGATCTCCCCGTCGTCGTCCTTGCCACTGTGGTGGGTGATGCGCACGCTTCCGGGTGCCAGGCGCGCGACGATGAGGCGTGGTGGTTCGTCGTAGCGGCCACCGAGTTCCGTCAGCAGGGGTTCCAGCGTGTCCAGGTCGGTCGTCGCCGGGACGGGTTGCTGGGGCGCGGGCAGCCCCATGGTGGCGGAGTGGGGTTGCTCGCCCGCGCGTTCGATGAGGAGGCGTTTCGCCGTCGCGATCGCCGTGTCCAACCGGGCCGCCGTATCTCGGGACCCGCTCTGACGGTGCGGGGGAGTGATGTCCACATTCCAGTGTTGGGCGCCCGGCGGGGCGAGCGGGGACGTCCGCGAAGCCCCACGCGTGTCGCACAGCGACACGTACAGTTCGTAGCCGAGTCCGAAGCAGATCTGAGCCAGACCGCTGAGCGAGTGATACCGGCGGGGCGTCACGACGAGGAAACTGCGACCGCCGGGCTGGCCCCGGGTCGCCGCGGTCACGAAGCCCAGTGTCAGCTCTCGGGCGTCCATTCCACACGGTCCGACGAATCGTCCGTCGAACAGGGACGTCGCGGTCAACCCGTACGGGACGTGCGACACGTCCGCGCCGTCGATGTCGCGCCGCCGCAACAGTTCCGTGATGCGGTAATGCTGGTCGAGGCGGTAGCCGCAGTAGCCGTCGGGGAGTTCGGCGGACTCGTACGGCGTGAACGAGGCGTCGGCGTCGACGGTCCAATGCAGATGCTCGGCCTTGCCGTCGAGGTCGGTGATCGTGATGGATGCTCCATGATGGAGCCGCCCGGTCTCCTCGCACGTGTGGCAGTGCGCGACGGGCCGCGAACCGCCACCGCCGCAGTGGCGGCAGCCCGGGTCGGACTGCCCGTCGGCGTCTCGGCACGGGCAGACGGCCCACGGAGTGCCGGATTCGCAGGTGGGGCAGTCCTGGCCGGGGATGGGCTCCCCCCAGTACGACGGGTCCGGCGGCGGGTCCGTCAACGCCCACAGCAGGATCTCCTGTTCGGCGAGCCTTCCCCGCGATCGCGGCCGTACGACCGTCGTCTCTCCGTTGCGGCGCACACCCGAGATGTGCCAGGCGCCGTCGCGCCAGACCCCGGCGCCGCCGCCGTCGACCTCGATGGCGTTTCGCACCCGTTCGACGAGCGCGTCGACGGTGCCGATCGCCTCGTCGGTGACGGCGGCGCCGCGAGGTCGGATGCGGTGCGCCGGTGTCGTGTCGGGGTCGGCCCGCTGCCCGAGCGGGTGCAGGCGGGCCAGCAGCGTGCCGGGATCGGCCATTCCGATGAGCGCCGCCGGGTCGTCCTGGGCGTCCGGCAGGATGTGCCCGTGCGGAAGGGGCTGGCCCGGCAGCGCGAGGCGCAGGTCCCAGCGTCGCAGGATCGGGGCCCGGTCGGGACCGAGCCATGGTTGATATTGGACGATGAGGTCGAGACACAGCAGGTCCGCGAGGCGGCACAGGCGGGCGAGCGCCACGTCCGGCGGCGGGTTCTCCGGTGGTTGGGTGTGCGCGGTGAAGATCCAGTGGCGGTTGGCGCCGTGTCGGGCGAGCGCCCTCGCCTCGGTGGCGAGCCGCACCGAGATCGGATCGTCCGAGGAACAGTCGAGCGGTATCGGTCTGGCTCGGGCGGCCTGGGTCGGTTCGAGTTCCTTGCACCAGATCCCGCCGACGCGGTCCGCCAGTTCGTGGAGGGTCGGCTCGATGTCGAGCGCCAGTTCGGCACCGCGTCGATTCGGTGGGGCGTCGACGGCGGCGAGAACGCCGGGGATGATCGTGGCGGAGGCGATCGTCGACAGATCGAGATTGATCATGGTGAGGACGAGTTGCGCCCGGGATCTGCCGCCGCCGTCGCAGCTGAGGCAGTCACCCGACAGATCGCCCGTCCCCAGACAGTGTGGACAGTCGTCGAGGTCCGTCGAGTTCTCGATGGCCGCGCACGGACAGTCGTGCAGGACCGCGCCGTTTCCATTGCAATCGGGGCAATCGATGAGGAGTGGATCCGCGACAGAGTCCATAGTGATTAGTCCTCGGTGAGACGGGGAACCCGCCTGTGGGTGAGCCGGGTACGGGAATGGGGACGATCCCGCGCCACATGCTAGGCCGTTCTGCACGTGCACCAGGGCTGACACGCCGTAGCGCGTTGACACATTGGCGCCAGATGTTCGCGGCGCGGGAGGAGCTCCGCGGGAGTGCGCGTCGTACGGCGCCGAGGACTCCACAGTGAAGGCCTTCGACCGGCCGGGGGCTCCTCGTCGTCGGCGCGATCGCAACGTCGGCGCGCCAAGTGTTCTCGTCGTGTCGCCGGTGGCGAGCGAGATCGAGAAGGATCTCGACGGTCCTCATCGCCGCGACGTCTCGACGACCACGTCCGGATCACCTTCTACGGACGATGCCGGGCGGTCCGCTACACCGGCCGGCGTTGGTCCAATGTGCGTCCGTGGTCGCGGGCGCTGCGAACTGGGGCGTTGTCAGCGAGAAGGGCGAGGTCCGGCGTGATTCTCCCGGGCACACGACCGCTCGCCACTGATCGGTTCCGTGTTGAGTCCGGAATGACCCGGTCTCGTCCGATCAGGGGCGAGCGGCTGTGCTGGAGTAGCGCCGTATGCGCGAGACGCGCGAGCCTGGGGGGAGGGGGTGGCCCGCGACGTCCGCTGTCAGCAATGGTGCGCGCCGTCGGCACGAGAAACGCACGGCGAGAGCACGAGGCGGCCGTGTCAGTCGAAATCGTCGAGTGGTTCGACTTCCAGCACCGTGTGTTGGATCGGGTGAATCGAGACATGGACGAGTGTGCACGCGGTGACCCGTCCCCGGATCACGGCCGTGACCGACAGGTCGTCGCGCGGCGCGAGAAGGAAGCCTCCGTGTCGGCCCCGACCGCTGACGTGCACCTCGTCGGCGTATCGAATGCCGGAGTCGAGATCGTGCACGACGGGAGACCGACTCGGATCCCCGACGGGCTCGTTCGGGCCCGGCCGGGGCGCGGCGAACGTCGTCACCTCGATCCGGTGCCCCACCGGGATCGGCGCCGGAAAGTCGAGCCGCACACGCATACGAAAGCCCCCGTCATCCGAAGGCACCCTATCGAGCGGTGCCCGCCGAGCGGGTCAGATCCACCGCGAGTCGAGCCACATCCGGTGATGCCAGTCGTCGTACGGCATCGGCTGGCCCGTGTACAGCGGCCAGAAGTACGCGAAGCACAACGCGATCAGGATGACGATGCCACCGACGACGAGCGCCCCCGCCAGACGTCGCTCCGGCGACGCCTGCGCCGGGCCGACGATCATCCCCAACGCGAACACCACCGCCATGACCAGGAACGGCTCGGCGGGCAGCGTGTAGAAGAAGAACATCGTCCGCTCGGGGTACATCAGCCACGGAGCGATCCCCGCGAAGACTCCGCCGAGGATCGCCCAGCCGCGCCAGTCCCGTTTGACGATGGAGAACCAGACGAGCGCGATCAACGCCGGTACGAACGCCCACCACAGCAACGGAGTTCCCAGCAACAGCACCTCGGACGCGCACCGGGCGGCCCCACAGTCCACATCGGAAGACCAGAAGAACGCGACCGGCCGGGCGTTGAACATCCACTCCCACGGCCAGGACTGATACGTGTGCTCGGACGTCAACGTCTCATGGAACTCGAGCACGTCCAGGTGGTACTGCCACAGGTTGTACAACGGGCCGATGACGGGCGGTTCGTCGTGTCCGTTCTCAGCCAACCAATGCCGGAACGACCCCTTGTCCGACGCGAACCAGCCCCACCAGGTCGACAGGTACGTCACGATCGACGTCACGCCGAACACGAACATCCAACCCGTCTCGTCGATGAACGTGTCCCGGGCGGCGTGTCGCACCCCGGCGGTGCGCCGCAGTCGCCATTCCCACACGTACACGAGGACGATGAACAGCAGGATGTACCACAGGGCGCTCCACTTGACGCCCATCGCGAGACCGGACATGACACCGGCCGCGACGCGCCACCAGCGCACCGAGCGGTGCGGGCGCGCCCTACTCGGATCGAGGCCGTTCTCCAAGGCGCGCAACCAACGCGCTCGTCGGGCGTCCCGGTCGAGCACGACGCAGTAGAAGGCGCCCAGAACGAACACCATGACGAAGACGTCGAGGAGCGCGGTCCGCGACAGCACCAGGTGCAGGCCGTCCATCGACATGAGCAGGCCCGCCGCCCCGCCGAGCATCGTCGAACCGGTGAGCCGCCGCGTCAGGAGCGTGACCAGCAGGATCGAGACGACGCCCGCGACGACCGACGAGATCCGCCAGCCGAACTCGCCGTAGCCGAAGAGCCATTCGCCGAGCGCGATGCACCACTTCCCCAGCGGGGGATGCGCCACATAGGATCCCGTCGCGGCGTCGACATTCCACTCGACCCCGTGGGCGAGCATCTGGTGGGCGTCCTGCGCGTAGTACACCTCGTCGAAGATCAGGCCCTTCGGGTGCGTCAGGCCGACGAGGCGGAGCGCGGCGCCGAACGCCGTCACGATCGCGACGGTTATCCAGCCCCGCAGCCGATCCGTCGGCACACGAGGAGTCAACGCCAGACGCAGACTCGGCGGCACCGGGTCCGCGTCGGCGGGCGTCGAGGCGGGTGGTCGCTCGTCCACGGCTGCGGAGCTCATCCTGGCGATCTTAGAGCGTGCGGGCGACGGCGCTAGCGTTCACCGTTGCCGTCGCGCGCGAACGCGGTATCGGCGCCGCGTACGCGGCATGGGACGCACCGGTCGGGATCCGTGTGGCGGCGGACCCGACGGCGTTCTGCCGTGGGGACATCGGCGTTCGTTCGCGGTGCGGCGCTCGTGGCGAGGCAGGTCGCCGACCGAATGCGGCGGCACGAGACACACAGCTCCCGAAGAGCACCATCACCCCATACGCGACCGCTTCGCCACCGACGCGACCGCCCATTTTCGGCTTGGTGGGTCGACGTACGCGACCGGAACACGATGTACGGGCGGGAAGAAAGACCCACCAAGCCGGGAAACGCGAGCACCCACCAACCCGCACGGCCCGCAAGCCACCGATCCAGCAGAATTCACCTCCCCGGCTTGGCGCCGTGCCGGTCCTCCCTCGTTTTGTCGCGCGCTTCCGGCCGACTTGCCGCGATCGGGTAGAACGGGAGTCCGTGACCGCCGACGAAGGTGACCGATGAACCGTTTGACGCGACAGTTGACCGAGGTCCTCGGCCCCGGAATGGCGGTGCCCGAGGAACTCGACCGCCTGTACGGCTGGATCGAGACGCACGCGACCGTCACGGACCACGAAGGATTCCTCAGTGGATTCCTGGACGTTCCCGACGATTCGGGGTACGCCACCAACATCGAGTTCCGTGCCGACGGGACCGACTGTCTCGAGCACTGGTTCGGGACGGACGACCGCGCCGTCCTCGATCGGGTGTGCGTCTTCGCTCAGACGGGAGGCGACGGGTCGATGGCGGCACTGTGGATCGACGATGACGGTCGCCAGCGCATCGTCCACATGGGTTCCGGCTCGGGCTCCACCGCCGTCTGTGTGCTCGGTGAGACGCCGCTCGACTTCCTCAGGTTGGTCGCCATCGGCTATGACGAGTTGTGCTGGTCGCGCGAATGGTCCGGCCCGCCCACCTTCGACGAGATCGACGGCGAGACCCCGCGTGACCCGGATTGCGCCTACCGCCGTTGGCTGCTCGCCGAGTTCGACACGACGATTCCCGAACGGGCGCTGGACCTCGTCACACTCGCCGAGATGGAGGACGAGGATCCGAGTGACCCGTTCGCCCGCTGGCTGACCACGATCGACGCCTGAGCGCGGGAAGCCCGATGGCACTGGCGGGGTAGCTTCGCCGCCATGACCATGACTTGCACGTGTTGCTCGAGTACCAGCTTCGAACCGGGCTTCATGGCCGATAGCGGCCAGAACGCCCAGGGCTACGGACGATGGATCGCCGGCACGCTCGAACGCGGCTTCCTCGGTGGAGCGAAGACCATGGGCAGAGGAAAACTCGCCGTCGAGGCATTCCGCTGCACGAACTGCGGGCACCTGGAACTGTTCGCCCGCCAGGAATGACGCCGCCGCGCGAGGGCGGTCGGCCCGCCACCCCGGCTTCTCGGGCCAGGGTGGCGGGGTCGGCGTCCTACTTGGGGCCGTCGCCCGACTTCACCAACTCCCACGCCCGCGTGAACAGGGCTGTGTAGGTCGTGTGTGGAGTGAGCCGGGCGTGGCCCGGGTTCGGGTACAGCTTCTTCTTCCACGTCTCGTATGGCGCGCGTGGTGCCTTCTCGGTCTTCCAGCCACCGGGGATGAACAATCCACGCCCGGCTCGGGCCCGCTTCGCCTCCAGTACCAGATCCGTCGAAGCGAGCTCCGTGATCGCCTTCTTGTGACGTGCGGCCTTCCAATCATTCCACATGCGAATGTCCTGGTCGGTCGGGTTGAACACGGTGAGCAGCTGGAGATACAGCGTCGCCGCGTCCTCGCCGAGCGCGTGGGCGTCCATCACGGCGGTGACGACGTCCGGCGCGCTCACTCGTGGATCGGCGGCGAAACGTCCCGCCGGGATGGACGCCGCGTGCGCCGCGAACGCCGTCGCGTCGTCCCCGCGCAGCCAGTCCGTTTCGGCGACCTCGCCGCGCGAGTCCATCGCCCGAAGGGTGTCGCCGAACACGTCATCGGTCAACAACGCGGGCCGGAAACTCACCGAATAATAGGACCACTGGAAGCCCCAGGCCGAAGCGACGATGAGCCCCGCGTCCATCCGCTGGCCTCTGCCGTTGGTCGAGGGTTCCCAGTCTCCGGTCAACAGCTCCTCCGGGAAGGAGGACGTGGGGAACGTTCCCAAGCTCCGCGTGACCGTTTGATCCTTCAGCGCCTCGCGAACGCGTTCCAACACGGCCGGGAACCCCGACAGGTACGCGCTGCCACCGGGCATTCGGCTGTACGCCCACACCAGCGCCGTGTGCAGCAGCCCGACGAGTGAGGAGTCGACCGGTTCCGGCCTGGACGGGTCGAGTGTTCCGGAGAGGTGCCGCAGGATCGTTCCGATCCGACCGGCGATGCCGAGCTTCTCCAGACGGAGCACGTCCTCGTCGGAGATCTCCGGGTACGCCCCATGGCTCTCGATCCAGACGTCGGCGAGCCGATCGGCGAACCGGCGCTGATCGAAGACGAGGGTCGCGTCGGTGTCGAGGGCGCGTTCGTACATGTTGGCCCACAGTTGATTCCGGACGGGTGCCAACCGGATTTGAGCGGCCGTGGCCTGTTTCGTGGAGATCCCAAGCTGTTCGCGGATCTCCTTTCCGAGGAAGTCCTTTTCGTAGGCTTCGAAGTTCGGAAGCCCCACCAGGAGCAGGATCGCGGCCGAACGGCCGAGACCGGTGCGCCCCGCGAGCGTCGCGACGGCCTCCTCGTCTAGTTCCATGACCGGGGTGGACTTGGTGGCGGCGGCGTACTCGGCGAGTCGTTCCGGGTTGCCCCAGGTCGGGGTCAACGTCCGTATCGTCGTCGGTTCCACCGGCCGCTCCGGCTCGCCCATCTCGATGAAACTGAGATGGGGCATCCCGTTCATCCTTCGCGCGTTGAGCGTCGCGAACAACGATCCGGAGGCGGCCGAGCCTCGCTGGATGTGCTGTTCCGTTTGAACCACGCCGTAACGCACGTTCCCCGACAGAAGGGGGCTCGTCGACAGGTTCACGAACAGTTGACGCACCGACGCCCGGGTCTCATCCGTGTAGATGGGGCTGACACCGCGCACCGCGAGGACGGCGAGTCGGTTGAGCGCGTCGAGGCCGGTCTCGCTGATGTTGTTGGACCGGGCCGTGACGATGTCCGTCGCGCCGGTGAGCAAGAGCGTCAGAACCCTGGTGGTGGTGGCCAGCGTCGCGTTGCGCGAGTAGCGTCCCTCCAAGCCCGTCACGGCGGGCGCCAAGGCCTCAACGGAGACGGTGGTCTCGTCCACCGGCAGCGGTGCCTGCTCTTGCGTTTTCGGAGGATCGAGCGCGAGGGCTCGGCGGTCGATCACGTCCCGAGCGGTGAGCACGAGCCTCGACACGCCGCGAGCCAGCGCCGCGTCGGTGATCCCGAGTTCGGCGATCGCCTTGTCCAACGGGGTCGGTTCCGACGGCGGTTCGGTCTCCTTCGTCGCGGGCTTCTCGGCGGCGGCGATCAACGTGGCGACCTGCTCGTCGGTGATGTCACGGAGAAGCCTCGACGTCCTCGGATCACGTGCGCGCAGGAAGTGCCAGAACGCCGTCGGCGGCATCAGGCCGGTGGAGAACGTGAACGGATGACCGTCCTCATCGGTCAGATTGTGACGCGACGTCCCGTCGACGACCATCCGATGTGAACGCTCGGGGATGTCGAGCACGCCCCATGGTTCCGTCCACCGTGAACTGAACGCGTGTCGCCCGTCCATGCCGGTGACCGAGATCCCGTTGGGGTGTCGCGCCACGTGGAACCCGATCAGGCCGCCGTCGGTGCCCAGCGGTGTCTCCGCCATGCCCGGCTGGAGCGGCGCGAGGCTGCTGAGCTGAGGGTCCCACTTGCCTGGTGAGGTGAGCGGCGCGCGCGGCCAAGGGGCGTTCGGCAGTCGGTTCACCCAACCGTCCACGCCCTTGACCCCGTGGGAACGCGTCTCCCAGTAGTTCGTTCCGTCGCTGAGGAAGTCGGCCGAGGGCGCCATCCACCGGTCACCACGTCGCTGGGGGCCGTTCGACGTGAGTCGGGCGCCGTCGGCGTCCAGCATGCAGAAGCCCCGGACGCCGCGACTGTCCCAGTACTGGGCGGTCGACGAATGGACCGCCTCCGGCTCATTGCTCCAATAGAGACGAATATCGTTGTTCTCGCGCCATGCCACGAAGAACGCGCCGTCCGAGTAGCGCACGATGGGCGATTGCTTGGATCGCCCGGCGGGCAGTCGCAACTCGTGCTCGGCGACCCTCCCCTGTGGTCCGATCGCGATGGCCTTGATCATGTTGTAGACGACGAGAACGGGCCAGCTGCTCGTCACCTGGACCGAGGTCCCGAGTTCCCTGACCGCGGCGTCGAAGTCGGGCCAGTGAAGTTCGTCGATGAGGCCCATGTGGAGTGATCGACGGACGGCGGCGGTCAGATCGACGGAGGTGACCTTGGGGATGAACTCGGGGTCGGTGGCGCCGCCGGCCTTCAGATAGGCGTTGACCGAGACCATGGCGGCGGGCACGCCTCCGATCTCACCTTCCTCGCGCAGATCGGAGAGCCATTCGCGGACGGCCGGACGAAGCTTCTTCGCGCCGACCACGTCGCCTCGCGACGTGCTCAAGGCCCTCGAGACGAGCTTGCGAAAGTGCGGATCCTCCATCAATGGGGCGATGTCCGTCGTGCCGCTGACGTTCCACGCGGCCAGATTGAGGTTGCTGTTCGCGATGGGCGGCGCGACCTGGATGCCGTTGGAGAGACACAGACTCACGAGATCGATGTTGACCGCCGCGTATCGGGAACCGCCCAGGTTGACCGGTGACTTGCACAGCGGCGCGAGCTGTTCGACCCACCCGGCGACCCTGGACGGCGCCATGCCGCTGCGCGGCCCCTGCAACTTGGAGCCCAACTGTTCCAGCCAGCTGACGGCCGCGTCCGGGGTGTCGAGTGCGGCGGGGCCGCCGATGTCCTCCAGCAGTTCCAGCCACCAGTCGATGAACGCGTGGTGCTCGGCGGTCTTGTACGTCTGCGAGCTGGGGAACAGGTGGAGGAGCGTCCGCCGGTGTTTGGCGTCCCGGGTGCCCAGTTCGACGAGCGTCGACCGGCTCTCCTTCCACAGTGCCACCGGCGCCGACTTCATGACCGGAGCGTCGAGGATCTCGGCGAACAGGCGCCGTTCGGCCTCGGCCGCGTTCTCTCCCGCTTCGGTGTTCAGGCGACGCCACTGTTTCGACATCGCTGCCCACGGCGGCTGGCCGCCGCGGATTCGACCGATGGCCAGCTCCGCGAACACGTCCCTGGCGTGTGTGGCCGAGTGCTTCGCCGACAGTTCGTCGAAATAGGACGTCAGCGCCTTGACCGTCAGCGCCCCCGCGAGGGCGAATTCCAGATAGGACTCACGGCGCAGGCTCTCGTCGATCGGCAGCGCGTAGACCGCCTCGTTCTCGCGCGCGCGGCCGAACATGCGGCCGGCGAAATGGGCGCGGCCGGCACCTGTGAACAACCGCCCCGCCTGTTCGTAGAAACTCGGCAGATGGGTGTGCGGCAGTTTGTTCGCGATGACGATGAACGAGCGCTCGGCTTTCGCGGGGGAACCGACGGCCGTCTTCGCGGCGCGCTCCATCTCCCGAAGCGCGCCCAGCGCCACCTGTCCGTTGGCAGGGTCGTTCACGAGGGCCCAAGCCGGGTACTCAAGTCCATGCAGGACCGTGCGAGAGCGCGGGGCGGACACGGTCGGTTCGCCGAAGCCCAGGTACGCGAGGGCTCCGTCCTCGGCTGGGGCGACGCGCTCGCCGACCAGTCGGACGACGGGACGATCCCCGAGCCCGGGGTGTTCGTACGTGCGGGCCGACAGCGGCTGACCGGTGTCTCCGTCGAGCGGCGCGAGGCCCGCTCGCAACAGGGCGTCACTCATTGGGTGGTCTTCCTTCCCGCGTAGATCAGTTCGGCCATTCGGATTCCCTCGGACCAGGCGATCGGACCGACCGCCGTCAACGGGACCGTCCGCTCGTCGGAACCGACCCACAACAGGTCACCCGTGACCGATTCGTAGTAGTCGGACGAATCGCCGATCCAAAAGCGCGCCTGCAACTCGACTCCGTCGTCGCTGGCGTGACAGATCGCGTAACTGCCGCGGATGGCGAAGCCGTAACGCGCGACGCGGGCCCGCAGTTCGCTGGGGGAGTCGAACTGTCCGTTCGCGTAGTCGCGGACGGTGTTGCCCGAGACCGACTCCGGCTTCGCGTGTACGTCGCGCGTCAGCTGAGACGCCGACTGGGCGATCCCGAGCTCGGCGGCGAACTCGCGCACATCGGCGAGGTCCTCGATGAGGACGGGGTGCGGAATGTGGATCTTCTCGGTCTCCAACCACTCCGTCTCGGCGTCGAGATTGACGACGCCGACACGTCCCGAGCCGAGCTCGCGCAGCAGTCCGGGCTCGGCCGACGGCTCGGTCGTCACCGCGAGGTCCGTCAGGGCCGCGCGCCAGGACGGGTCCGGCCACAGGTCCGCGAGCAACGCGACGGGGATCGCGAACGCGCCGAGCATCCACGTCTCGACCGTCGCGAGGCATTCGCGTTCATGGCGTTCCAGGAACTCGCGCAGCGCCAACAATTCCGTAGCTTCGGCGCTCTTCCGGACGGCAGGGGGGACCGCCTTCAGCAGGCGACCCTTCGAGTTGCGGCACACGAGAGTCGAACCGTCGAGGGCGATCTCGTGGCCGGACGGCGTGGGGCGCCAGTGCAGCGTGGCCCCTGCCGGGGGCGTTGTGGTTGATGAGGGTGGCGACATGCCGGTGATGATGGCATACGTCTGCGACACCTCGGAAAAAGCGCGAAAGTACGTCCGGAAAAGCCTTGACCTTGACGTTACGTCAAGTTCTACGGTGGTCTCATCGAGTGAATGGGAGGAGTCGACGGCATGGAGTGGTCGATCAACGACATCGTGCGGACGGCGGGAATCACCAGCCGGACGCTGCGGCATTACCACGCCATCGGCCTGCTGGAACCGAGCCGCGTCGCGTCGAACGGCTACCGCTACTACGACGAGGCGTGTCTCGTCCGGCTGCAACGCATCCTGTTGTTGCGGGACCTCGGTCTCGGTCTCACCGACATCGGTGGGGTCATCGCCGGGCAGTCCGACGCGGCGACCGCGTTGCGCTCCCATTTGGCGCTGCTCGAAAGCGAACGTGACCGCATCGGGCGCCAGATTCGGTCCGTTCGCACGACATTGACCAATGTGGAACAAGGGAGGCCCATCGTGGCCAAGGAAGCACTCGACGGTTTCGATCACACTCAGTACAAGGACGAGGTGATCGAGAAGTGGGGGCGCGACGCCTACGAGCAGGGTGACCGCTGGTGGCGCGGCCTGTCGGAGGGCGAAAAGGAGGCGTTCAAGCAGGAACAACTCGACATCGCGACCGCCTTCGCTCAGGCGCACGCCGACGGCGAGGCCCCGGACGGCGAACGCGCGCAGGCGATCACGGCGCGGCACTACGCCTGGGTCAGCGGCGGTTCGCGGGGTCGGCGCGTCTCGGCGGAGCACTTCGCGGGGCTCGGCCAGTTGTACGTCGACGACCCGCGCTTCACCGCCAACTACGACCAGCACGGCGGAGGAACGGCCGCGTTCATTCGCGACGCGATGGCCGTCTATGCCGAGACCGAACTGAGCTAGGCCGGGATCGGGAACCCGCTTCCCTCCGAATCGGAAGCCCGGACGGCCCCGTACGACGACGGNNCCCGCCGACCGGCGGGCGCCGTCCACTCGTCAGGACGCGTGGGAACTTCGCGTGCGAGCTCCGGGCGGACCCACCGCGCCCTGAGCGGACGTGGTGGGTCCGTGCCGGGAAGTGGTGTGGCCCATCGCCGAACGTCGACGGTCCGTCGACTTCGTCCCCCGGGCAAAGCGCGAGTCCTGGATCCCCCATCGGGAGGAATGTCCAGGACTCACTTCTCACCGCTCGCGGAGCGGAGGCGGATCGGTGGCGGCGCGTTCACGCGCTCGTGGTCGACGCGGCCTTCTTCGGCGAGTCCGACTTCTTCGTCTCGGACTTGGTCTCCGACTTCGACGTCGATTCGGTCTTCTTCTCGGCGGGCTTCTTGGTCGACGTGTCCTTCGACGCCGTCGAGGACGATTCGCGTCGGGCGTCGTTGCGGTAGAAGCCGGAGCCCTTGAACACGACACCCACCGAGCCGAACTGCTTGCGCAGCACCCCCGCCTCACCGCAGGCCGTGCAGTCAGTCAGGGGGTCATCGCTGAAAGACTGGTGGGCCTCAAGGTCGCTGCCGCATGCGGTGCAACGGTATTGATAGGTGGGCACGGTGCTCCTCCGAACTTGGCACTCTGGTCTTACGAGTGCCAATTGTGCGCCATTCGCCCATGAACGGCCACCGCAGGGCGGCATTTTGTGATCTGGTGTCGCCCGAATGTGCGCTATCGCACGTCGCCGACCGGGGTCAGGCCACCGCTCGGTGTGACGACGTGTGACACGGGCGCGTCGTGAGGTTCGGATGGGACGGGTAGCGGCCATTCTCCGTCGAACAGCACCGCGATGACGGGGGTCGTCGTCGCCACTCTGGCGAGCGCCCGGTCGAAGCTCCCCCCGCCGCGGCCGAGCCTCGCGCCGTCGGGGCCGACGGCCAACGCAGGGACGAGGACGATGGACGCCTCGCGGACGGCCTCGGGTCCCAGTCGCGGGCCGGGCGGTTCATCGAGCCGACGGCGGGTCGTCGCGAGCTCGCCGGTGAACTCGGCCCAATCGAGGTCGAGGTCGTCGCGGAGTACGGGCAACAGCAGGCGGAAGCCGGCTTCGTGAAGAGCGTGGGCGAGGCGGGTCCCGCCGGGCTCGGTCGGCAGGGGTGAGTAGGCTGCCACAGTGCTTGACAGCACGGTGGGTAGGTCAACGATCACTGTTCGTTGTATCGCGAGGTTTGCCTCGTCGCGGTCGACGGGTGTCATCGTGCGACGCCGCGTCAGTATCCGGCCGCGCAATGTCTCCTTAGCGTCGAATGTCCGGTTCGGCGGGTCGGTAGAACAGTCCATCGGATCTCCCACGTTCGGTCAGGATTTGACTGCGGTCGGTCGGCTAACGCTGCGGATGTCGTAGCTGAGGGTCACTGTCGCAGAAACTCGAATATGAGGCTTCAGCGGTGGGTCGCTTCGGGCGGTGTGGAACCGAAGGCGTGGCGACGGTCGCCGGTGACGGCTGACGACCGCGACACGGGAAGGGGTGCGGCGATGTCCTTGCGTTCCAGGCTGACCGCGGCCTTCCTCGCCGTCGTACTCGGACCCGTGCTCGTCGCCGCGTTGTTCGTCGCGTTCATTGTGGACACCGTGCAGTCGGATCGGCTGCAGGATCGGCTCGATTCCGCCGACGACGCCGCGATCGCCGCTATCGGCGCGTCCTGCCAGCGGTTGACCTCGGCGGCCGACTCACTGGCGTTGCTGTTCGGCGCTGGCGAGGAGACGCTCGGTCGCGCCGCCGAACGGGCCGTTCGCCTGGAAGCGGTGTCCGCGATCGAGGTGCGCTCCGACGACGAGTCGCCGCTGCTGTCGGTCGGTGCCCCACGGCCGTCGACGTCGCGGGCCGCGTGGTGCGGCCCCGAGGAGTCACGGGTGGCCTTGGTCGTCGACACCCTCGCCGCTCGGGTGCCCGTCTACGCCGAGGACGGACGCATGCAGGGCAGCGTCGTAGCGTCGGTCCCGATCGACGCGGCGTTCATCGGGCGTCTGGCCGGCGTCGCCGGTGCGGACGTCACGGTGGACGACGCCAGGTCGGAGCCGCTGACCAGCTACGGTGACGCCGACTCGGGACTCGCGGGACTGGCGGCGTCGGCTCGCGCGGACGGCGAGAACACCGACGGGGAACACACCGTCATCGTGCGCAGGGTCGACCCGGACGAGGCCGCCGGTCTGCGGCTGGTGCTGTCGGTGCACCCGGTCGTCGACGGGACCCTGTACCTGTTCCTCGCGGCGGGCGTCGCCGCGGCGGCGGGGCTGGCCCTGGTCGCCGCGGCCTGGATGGCCCGATCCACGACGAAGCCGCTGACGGAACTGGTCGTCGGCGCCGAGTCGGTCGCGCGGGGGGAGTTGAGTGTTCGGGTTCCGGTGCGCGGCAACGACGAACTGACCACCCTGGCGCGGACCTTCAACCGGATGGCCGCCGAGACCCAGGGCTACGTCTCGGCCTTGACGTCGAGCCGCGACCAGCTCCGAAGCCAGTTGACGCTGCTCGGCGAGACCCTGTCGAGCACGCTCGACCTGGGCCGGATGCTCGAGATGATCGTGGACACCGCGATGGCCGCGACGGGAGCCCGCGCCGGGATCGTCCTCCTGGCCGACCCGCACGACCCGACCCTGATCGTCGGCCACGTCGGGCAGGGCATGACCGAGCGGGGTGTCGACGTCAACCGGCTGAGCGTCCGTCTCGGCGAGGGACTGCTGGGGCAGGTCGCCTCCCGGGGCGTCGCCGCGCACGGGAGGGTCGACACCTGCGAGGTCGAACCGGCTCCGGGCGAACCACGTGGCGACACCTTCATCGCGGTCCCGGTGATGGCCGTCGGCGCCGACAGCGAGGTCGGTCGCCCCCTCGGAGTCCTCGCCGTGTACGACCGAGCGGGCGGCGACGCCTTCGACGACGCCGATGTCTCCACTTTGGGCACATTCGCGGGGCAGGCCGCCGTCGCCGTCGGGAACGTCCTGTCTCACCGCGAGGCACAACGCCTGTCGCTCACCGATCCGTTGACCGGGCTCTGGAACTACCGCTACCTCCAGGTGTCCCTCTCTCGCGAGATCGAACGGGCGGGCCGCTTCCACCGCAGCGCGGCGGTCATCGCGATCGACCTCGACAAGTTCAAGGCCGTCAACGACACCTACGGGCACCCCGCCGGGGATGTCGTCCTCGCGGAGGTCGCCCGCCGCATCAACTCCGAGATCCGCGACGTTGACCTCGCGTTCCGCTACGGCGGTGAGGAGTTCGTCGTGCTCCTCCCCGAAGCCGACGCCGACGGCGCGGCCCGGGTCGCGGTGCGATTGCGACACGCCGTGAGGGACGAACCGGTGGAGCTTCCCGCCGTCGAGGAGGGACAGTCCCCACAGCGCATCCGGGTAACGGTTTCGCTTGGCGTGGCGGCATATCCCGAGCACGGAGGAGACGGGACCGTGGTGCTCGCGGCAGCCGACGAGGCCCTGTACAGCGCGAAGGCCGCCGGGCGGGACACCTGGCGGGTGGCAGGGCGATCACCTATTGGACGGTTAGGCTCGCTGCATGCCCCAGACTGAACGGAAGAAGCGCGTCATCAAGGCGGTAATCCCGGCGGCCGGCATGGCCACACGGTTTCTCCCCGCGACCAAGGCCGTCCCCAAAGAACTGTTCCCGGTCATCGACAAACCGGTCCTCCAACACATCGTCGAGGAGGCGGCCGCCGCCAACATCCACGATGTCCTCCTCGTCACCGGTCGCGGCAAGACCTCCATGGTCGACCACTTCGATCGGCGCCCCGACCTGGAACAACGCCTGATCGACCGCGGCGACGACGCCCGGCTGAAGGCCATCATGGAGCCCGCCGACCTCGCCGAGATCTACACCTGCCGCCAAGCCGAACCCCTCGGTCTTGGGCACGCGGTGTCCTACGCGGAGGCGCACATCGACGGCGGCCCCTTCGTCGTGATGCTGGCCGACGAGTTCGCCGACCCCGGCGAGAAGCTGCTGCCGCGCATGATCGACCTACAGGCCTCCACGGGCGGCGTCGTCCTGGCGCTCCTCGAAGTGCCGCGTGAACACGTCAACCGTTACGGGGTCGCGGCCGTCGAACGCGGTGACGATCCCGATGTCGTCACCGTCACCGATTTGGTGGAGAAACCCGAGGTCGACCAGGCACCCAGCAATCTCATCCTTATCGGACGTTACGTGTTGCCATCGGCTATCTTCGATGCCATCCGGGAGACTCCTCCCGGCCGAGGAGGCGAAATACAACTCACAGACGCCATGGCGCGTTTGCTGGCCGACGGCGTACCGGTACACGGCATCATCTTTCGAGGGAAGCGCCACGATACCGGCGAACCCGGTGGGTACCTGCAGACGATCGTCGAATTGGCATTCCAGCGTGACGACCTGGCGTCGTTCAAGGATTGGCTGATTGATTTTGTCGCACAGCGCAAGGGTCGGTGACGACGCGCAGCAGCGCGCCGTGCTGACCGCGAACATGGGGGGTTAACTGTGGACAACAACGGCGAACCAATGTCACTGGCGGAATTCCTGTCGGCCTCGCTCGCGCGAGTCCGCCCGCTTCCGCCGATCGATCTCGACTTGACGCAGGCGTGCGGGTGCATACTCGCCGCCAATGTCACGGCGCCTGGCCCGCTGCCCGCCTTCGATCACGCGACGGTCGACGGATACGCCGTCCGCTTCGAGGACGTCGTCGCCGCGACTCCGCAGCGGCCGGTCGCGTTGAAGGTGCTCGGCGACGTGTCGGCCGCGAGTTGGCGGCCGGTGCGTCTCGTCGCCGACACCTGCTTCGCCGTCGCCGCGGGCGCGGCGCTCCCGGTCGGCACGGACGCGGTCGTTCCGCTCGGCTGGACCGACGGCGGCATGGCCGCCGTCCAGGTCGCGCAGGCTCCCAAGCGCGGTCACGGGCTGCGTCGCGCGGGCAGCGAGCTGGAGACCGGCGCGATACTCGCGCACAATGGACAACACGTCACGCCGCAGTTGGTCGCCTTGATGGCGGCGGCGGGTGTCGGCGACATCGTCGTCCGACCGACGCCCCGCGTCGTCGTCATCGCCACCGGCGACGAACTCATGGACACCGGCCGGGTCAGTCAGCCCGGCCAACTCGTCGACGTCAACTCGCACGCGCTCACCGCCGCCGCGTCCGAGGCGGGCGCCCACGCCTACCGCGTCGGGATCTGCGACGACGAACCGGAGGCACTGCGGACGGTCCTCGACGACCAGATCCTCCGCGCCGACCTCGTCATCACCACCGGAGGCACCGGAACCGGCCCCGGCGACATGGTGCGTCGCACCTTCGGGCGGGACAAGACCGTCCAGTTCTCGCCGGTCGCCGTCTATCCGCCGAGCACGATGGGCTTCGGCACCGTCGGGCCCGAAGAGGTCCCGATCGCTTGTCTGCCAGGCGATCCCGGGGCCGCTATGATCGCCTACGAAGTGCTCGCGCGGCCGATCATCCTGCGCCTCGCGGGCGCCGAGCCCGTGTTCCGGCCCAGCGTCAAGGCCAACCTCATGGAAACGGTGACCTCGCCGTCGAACTTCCGCGAGTTCCGGCCGGTGCACGTCGCCGAACGGCGCGGCGGGGGGTACACCGTGGCACCACTGCCAGGCGGCCCGTACACTCTGTCCGGCCTGGCCGAGGCCACAGGTCTGATGGTGCTGGGAGAAAAAGTCACGACCGCGCCCGCGGGCGCGACCGTCGACGTCCTGCTATTCGATAGGCATCGATGACATGAACCCCGGTTGGCCCGCGACCTTGGTGAGCGATCGCGTCACACTGCGGCCGTACCGCCGCGCCGACGCCGTGGAGTGGAGCGCCGTCCGCAGAGCCAACGAGAGTTGGCTCGCGCACTGGGAACCGACGGCCAACACGACATGGTCCGCGGCGAACTCGCCCGCCGGCTTCCGCGCGCTGTACCGCGAGTTCCGGCGCTCGGCACGCGTCGGGTCGACTTGGCCGTTCGCCGTCTGTTACGACGACAGGGTCGTCGGCGGCATGACCGTCGGCAACATCGTCCGCCGGGCACTGTGCTCCGCGCACGTCGGCTATTGGATCGATGAGGGCCACGCCGGACTCGGCATCACCCCGACCGCGCTCGCCCTCGTGTGCGACCACGCGTTCACCGCCGGGAGACTGCACCGCATCGGCGTCGACATCCAACCGCACAATCGACCGAGCATGCGCGTCGTCGAGAAGCTCGGCTTCCGAGTCGAGTCACACTTCAAGTCCTACCTGTACATCAACGGCGACTGGCGTGACCACGTCGGCTACGCCATGACGGTGGAGGACGTGCCGCCCGGCGGTGTTCTCGCGCACTGGACGCAGCAACGGCGCGCCGCAGCCGATCAGACTCCTTGATAGACCTCAGTGGATCATTGATATCCCCTTAATGGACGTGTCCCCGGCACCGCTTTGCCGATTAAACCGGCACCGGCCACAAGGCAGGGCGTAGTCTCTAGACGTTGTCTTGTTATCTCGGGCCGTGCGAGCCGAGGGTCAGGGCGTCACTCGGCAAGGTGGAGTAGTTCCCGCATGCCGGTGTTCGACGCCTTTGGCGCGCTGGAGCACGGAGTGGGGAGCTTCGGCGACGTTGGCCGATGGTGTTCCGGCGCCGTAGCCGAACCGCCGGATAACGAGCCGGCCTCTGGTGACACGAAGGAGGAGACCATGCCGACGTCGGTGCTGCTGGCGATTCTCGCCGGGGCGGGCCTGCTCGCGCTCGCGCCCGCCCTCGTCCGCCGGTACGACGCGGACGAGCGCCTCGCCGCAGACCGGGAGAACTCCTCCGCTCGGGTCCTCGAACGCGGTGGCCGAGATGACGACGACGCCACCGCCGAACGATCCACATCGGATGAAGACGAGGTCGACGCCGCCTCCGACGATCCCGAGCCCGCGACGGCTCGCGAAGCGACGCCGGGCGGCTGGGAGCGTTGCGGAACCCAACAGGCCAAGTCGGTACTCTTGGAGCGCTCTGGACGGGACGAGGAGCGTCGAGATATGGCAGTGTCCCAGGCGCAACTGCGATCCTGGTGGAGGAGGCGGCACCGCCGCGTCCTCTTCGTGCTGATCGCGGTGAGCCTCCTGGAACTGCTCGGCGTCGTCC
The DNA here is from genome assembly GCF_965137155.1 of Stackebrandtia soli. Classification (NCBI taxonomy): domain Bacteria; kingdom Bacillati; phylum Actinomycetota; class Actinomycetes; order Glycomycetales; family Glycomycetaceae; genus Stackebrandtia; species Stackebrandtia soli. The sequence goes on along the minus strand of NZ_CBCRZX010000020.1, from coordinate 38,143 downwards.
TCGTCGGACCCGGATTCTGGTTCGGCTTCGCCGTCTCCCTGGGGCTGCTGCTCGCGTTCGTCCGATACCTGCGGTTGCGGGTGGTCCGACACAACCACCAGCAGCGGCCGCGTACCTCCGCGCTCGCCAGTGAACGGCAGGTCTACGTTCCGCCGCAGGTCGAGCGCGATCGCGCCGAGCCGGTGTCGATCGACTCGAAGTCCGATCGCGACGGTGCTGATGCGTCCACGCTGGAGGATTCCGAGCCGGTTCCCGCCGAACCGACAGCGCCATCGCGTCGCCGTACCGGCGGCATTCGGGGCCGTTCCTACGAATCCCCGGCCAATCTCTGACCACGAAACGAGTAAGGCCCCCACCGGGCTCTTGGTGGGGGCCTTACTCGTTGGTCTCGGACCGGCGCGTCAGCCGGTCAGCTTCGCCTTCACCAGGCCCGCGACGAGCTTGCCGTCGGCGCGGCCGGCGACCTTCGCCTGCACCGCCTTCATCGCCTTGCCCATGTCGGCCGGGCCGGTGAAACCCTCGGTGGCGAACACCTCGTCGACGAGCGCGGAGAGTTCGTCGTCGCTCAACTGCTTCGGCAGGTACTCCGCCAGCACCACTCCCTCGGCGCGTTCGCGCGCGGCCTGCTCCGGTCGGTCCCCGGCGTCGAACGCCTCAGCCGCCTCCGTGCGCTGCTTCGCCTGTTTGGCGATGATCTTCAGCACCTCGTCGTCGGTGAGCTCACGTGACTGCTTTCCCGATACCTCGGCGGTCTTGACGGCGGTCAACGTCATTCGCAGGGTGTTCAACACGAGCTCGTCGCGTGCCTTCAACGCGCGAGTCATGTCTGCTTCCAGGCGGGCCTTGAGAGTGCTCATGGCTCAACAAACTACCGTGGGGGGTATGAGGAAGCGAAGCGTTATTACCGCCGCCGGGTTGATAGCCGCGACCGGAGCCGCCACGTTGGCGTACGCGTCGCTGATCGAGCGGAATCGGTTCACGTTGCGCCGATTCGACGTGCCGATCCTCGCCCCCGACTCCGAACCGCTTCGGGTGCTTCAAATCTCGGACCTGCACCTGACGCCCGGTCAGCATCGCAAGATCGACTGGGTCGGGTCGCTCGCGGCCCTCGACCCCGATCTGGTGTTGCTGACGGGGGACAACCTCGGGCACGCCGAGTCGGTGCCCTCAGTCGCGGCCGCCCTGGAACCGCTCTTCGACTTCCCGGGCGTGTTCGTCTTCGGCTCCAACGACTACTACGGGCCCACCCCGAAGAACCCGTTCACCTACTTCAACCCGAACCGGGAACACCGCTACGGCAATGACCTGCCGACGGAGGACCTGCGATCGATGCTCGTCGAGGGTGGCTGGGTCGACCTCAACAACGCGCGGACGACGCTCACCGCCGGTGGGCGGACCGTCGGTCTCGGCGGCGTCGACGACCCGCACTTCGATCTCGACGACTACGACCTCATCGCGGGGCCCGCGCCCGAAGCGGACGTGACGATCGGTCTGACGCACTCGCCGGAGCCGCGCGTCCTCGACCAGATGGCGTCCGACGGCTATCAGCTTCTCGTCGCCGGGCACACCCACGGCGGTCAGGTGTGCGTTCCCGGTTATGGCGCGCTCGTCACCAACTGCGGTATCGATCGTCGCCGTGCCAAGGGCCTCAACCGATACGGCGAAGCGTGGCTGCACGTCTCGGCGGGTCTCGGCACGAGCCCGTACGCCCCGGTTCGGTTCGCGTGCCCCCCGGAGGCGAGCGTCCTGACGCTGGTCAGCGCCGGATAGGGATCGGCTCCCGACGTCCATGGTCGAAGGTCGTGGCGGTGGGTACGGGCGCGTCGTTCCACCGCGCGCTTCGCTCGGGACGAACGGCGCGCCGACGGCGGGATACCCGATGGTGCCCCGATCGACCGGTGGGTTACGATTGCTTCCGCCTGCGGTTAACGTGGGCGAGCACGAATGAACAGCAGAACCGAATACCCATCGGGATATGGCGCATTCTGCGGCGAGGCGACGAGTCGCAACGATGGTAGAGCGTAGCGCGCTTGCGCGTTACCAAGCTGCCAGCGGCACCACGGACCAGCAATAATTGAATACCCATCGGGATGTGGCGCAGCTTGGTAGCGCGCTTCGTTCGGGACGAAGAGGTCGCAGGTTCAAATCCTGTCATCCCGACCAAGGTCAGGGCCGGTATCCGATTGCGGATACCGGCCCTTTTCGATGCTCGGGTGGCCTAACGGGTGGCCTATCCGGCGGAATCCGCCCCGAACAGACGATTCATGATCTCGGCGCCACCGGTGATCACCGGCTTGAGCTCATGACGATAGACCGCTTCTGTCACGCTCGTGTCGGTGTGTCCGACGAGGCGTGAGATCAGCTCGATTGGCGCGCCGGCCGCCGACATCAGCGAGACGAAGCTGTGCCGCAGTTCGCGCGGCGTCCATACCGGATCAAGCCCGGCTGCCTTGAGCGTCGCACGCAGGCTACGGCGCACATTGGCGGCGTCCAACGGCGTTCCATGCCGCGTGCAGAAGACCAGATCGTTGTCCTCCCATCGATCGGAAGCCGATCTCAGCATGTCCTGCGTCTTCCGATGTTCGACGAGCACGTCGACCACCGAGACCGGCAGTTCGATCGATCGCCGTGACTTCCGGGTCTTGGTGTCCCCACCCCGCCGCACGGATCGCCACACTTCGACGTGTGGAGGCACCTCACTGATCTGTTCAAGGTGGACGTGCTTCCACGTCAACGCCCGCGCCTCCTCGGTACGTACACCAGTCATCAACGACAGGACCAGGTAGGAATGAAACGGCCGCCCACGGCTGGCATTCAGCAGCGCGATGACGCCTTCGATCGGCAGGGCCCGGCTCGGCCGACCGGTCTGCCCCTCTGGAAGTTCGACCAGTTCAGCAACGTTTCGTCCAAGGCGGTCACGACGTTGTGCATGCTTGAGAGCCCGCCGTAGGACGGCCAGGATCTCGGAGAGGCTCCGCGTCGACAGCGTCGTCGCCTTGTTCGCGAGCCAGTCGTCAACGTCATCGGCTGTCAGCTTCGAAACCGCTACCCCTCCCACACTCGGAATGACGTGCTTGCGCGCGAGGATCTCGATCTTCGCTCGAGTACCCGAATCACGGCCGGGAAGGCCCCGTCGGAGGAATTCCTCGACGGCTTCCTTCACCGTGTAGGTGGCCGACGTCCTTATGCCTTGGCTTTGCTCTTTCCGGAGCCGGTCGAACTCATCGCGTACGGCCGCCTTCGTCTGGCCATACACGATCGGGCGGTTCCGTTTGCCGTTTGGTTTCAACCCGAGTGAAAGCTCACCGCGGTAGCACTTCTTCTTTTCGTCCCAGTAGATAGTGCCCTCACCGCGGCGGCCGCGATGGTCGCGCTGCTTGTCGTCGGTTTGCTTGGCGGTCATGCGGTCTCCGTTCCTTCGGTGATGAGCAGTTCGCGGTACTTGGCGAGGTATTCGGCTGGGATGCGGCGCCGACGGCCGCAGGTGATGGACTTGAGCCGGCCACGGCGGATCTCGTGGAACAACTCAGTACGGGCCATCCGCAGGAGGCTGGCGGCTTCCTCGACGGTGTAGAAGGGCTGGATGACGGCGGTCATCGGCGGAGTCATCGGGCGCCTCCGATGTGGCTCGGGTGGAGGTGTATGCGGGGTGCGGGGCGTCGTCCTCGACCTGCTGGTGGATGTTCGATACGGATGTGGCCATGGGCGTCGAGAATGCGCAGTGCGTTGGTGAGTTCGTCGATCGTCAGCTGTCGGCACATTGACCGGTGGATGTCCCGGCGGGTCACCTCGGCCTGGCCGTGTCGTTGGAGCCAGGCCAGAACCTTTGTGGCGTGTCCGGAGGCACCTGTGGCCATGTGGGTCCACGTGGCGAGGGCGTGGTCGGCGTAGTAGTGCCCGATGATCGAGGCGGCGTCAATGGTGTCCTCATCGATGGGGGTGCCGCGCCAGCCGGTGTCGAGGTTGCGGGCGATGTGCAGCAGGCCCGCGATCCTCAGGATCGCTCCGGTCCACTTGTTCGCCCACGACAGGATCGGCGCCCATTCACCATCAGCACCAAGGCGCGGTTCGCGGTAATCCTCGAGAGCCGCGACCGCAGAGAGGGCACGCGGCGTCAGTTCGAGGACGGCGTCGCTCTTGGTGTGCCACATCGCGATCGCCAGATCACGAACCCGCCGCGTATAGCGATCACGAACTTCGGGTGCGACTGGTGGCGGTGACGTGAGGCGCCGCCCCACCAACGACGTCGGCAGGCTCCACAAGAACCTCGCCAAAAGCCCACGGCTCTCAAAACCCGGAACCCGAGCGACGTCGCGGATCACATCCGGCTGAACCGCCAACCCGATCGACAACGCGGCCCGCTCCACGAACTCCGGCGCCGAACTCTTCCGATCGACCCGCAGCTGTCCACCCGCGTGCCCTTTCAAATACGCGTCGAGGTCGGGCGTGCCGCTGTATCGCCCGGCGATCTGAGTGAAGATCCCACCCTCGTCGTCGAGGACCGCAAGCCGCCCATCCTGCTGCGCCAGAAGCGTTTTCGTGGCCTCGGGAGTCGCATCAGTCGTCACCAGCCGCGGCTCGGCGGGGACGACGAGTTCCTCCGCCTCGATCGCCGCGCGCTTCGCCGCGTTCACCGCATCAGGATCGCCGGCATCCTTCCCCGCCGCCGCCAGTGCTTGCTCGGCGGCCCGCACCGCGATCGCCTTCTCCACGCGCGCTTCGATGATCTGTTGATGAGTCTCCTCGGTGAGGGCCTTCTCTGCGGCGTGGATCGGCGCGGCAATCGCGTCGAACACCGCAGACTTCCTGTTCCCCGGCCCCAACGCGACGCAGGTGTACAACGTGGCCTGCTCACGCCAGCCCGGCTTCGGTTCAACGACCACCCGACCCATCGTCGCCGTCGCCAACGTCGCCAACGCGAGCGAACCCGCCAGATCAGTCGGCGTCTGCGTCGCGACCGCGACGCCTTCAACCATGTCCGCAACCCACTCCGGCAACGCCGCAGTCGGGAACGCGGGCAAGTCAACGGACGCAGCCGTGAGCGGAATCGGATCCGGCCAGCCCCCACTACCCGACCGGGCGTCGAGGTCGGCGCGGGAGGCGTCGACGATCGCGGCGAGGTCAGCGTCGGGTCGGCGTGCGGCTTCGGCAATCCGAACGGCGGCGGTTTCAGCCCGGCGTCGCGTGGCGGCGTCGGAGACGATCGTGGCGTAATGCTCCGCCGACGCCGGCGTCGGGCACGCGGCGATCAGATCGTGCACGTACGGCGCCCCACCGGCCTGGCGAAGCTCACCAGTGTCGTGGAGACGGTGAACGACGGTAATCGGATCAACCGGGGCTCCGGAGTCGGCGGTCGCGGTGATCGCCTGCCACACGATCGCGTGGCGCGGTTCGCTCCACGTATCGTCCGCGACGCCAACAGCGCGGACAGTCGTCAGGGCGTCGGGGGCGAGCATGACGGCGCCGAGGACAGCCTGCTCGGCGGCGTACACGGGGTCCGTTTCGGGTTTCTTCTTACGTGCCATGATGGTGGTTCTCCTTCTCTGGGAGGCCCCAGCCGACAAACTTCCAGGTCAGACGGCTGGGGCAGTCTCGTTTACGCGGTCGTAGCGGTGGGGAGGGCGGCCAGGGGTGAGCGTCGGCCTCGTGGTGTGGTTCGGACGGTGTCCCAGTCGATACGGGAGTCGTCGAGGAGAGCGAGGACGTCACCTCGCCGGTAGCGGTAGATCCAGGTTCCCCACCGGGTCTGGGTGGCGGTGTGGACGGTGAGCAGTCCCGCTCGGACGAGATGGTCGGCGTCGGACCTGCGGACGCCGAGCTCGGCGGCGACGTCGTCGATCAGCAGCATCCGGCCTGTCTCCTCGGCGGGGCCGATGAGGTCGGGCCGGTCGAACGTCTCTAGGGCACGACCGCAGAACACGTCGTGGCCCTTGTAGTCGCCGACGATCGGCAGATGCCCCTGTGCCCCGAGTTCGGTGACGGCGTCACCGGTGACGTCGATGCCGAGCCGTTCGGTGAGGACGGTCGTGGCACGGACTGAGCCGACGTCGGGCACCGTTCCGAGTGTGGGGAGGATCGTGTCGATGTCGGCCGCGATCGCGGCGGCCGCGTCGCGTCCCCATGGCGCCGAACTGGGGAGGCGGCGGACCTGAAACTCGTCGAGGACGAGGTAATCGGCCAGCTGACGTGGTCCGAGCTGGGACAGGCGCCGGTCGGCCATGACCATGGCCTCACGGGCGGGCCGGTGGTGGATGCGCCGGGTCGGCATCCACGACAGCACCCACTGGCCGTTCTCGGCGAGGTCGGCCCGGTCGGTCGTGCGGTCACTGGTGATCGTGCTGTCGGTGATCGTCACGGTCATGAAGTGTGTCCTTTCTGGTAGGAGTCAGTGGTTGGTAGGAAGGGCGACGGTGGGTGTCCACAACCGCATCGCGCCTCGGTGTGGGATTGGTTTGTCGAGGGCGGTGACGTCGGCCAGGGCCCAGTGCCAGGCACCGGGTTCGGCCCAGGTCGGGTCGCAGGAGCACGCGGTGTCGGTGGCGTGGTGGACATCGGTGAGGTCGGCGACCGCGACGATCACCCCGGTCGGAAGCGGAGCGGCGGGCATGGCGTGGCGGGCGTAGAACCACGCCACGGTGTCGGGGTCGGGCTGGCGGGACGCGGCGTGGATCGCCAGCGGCCCCCGATAGTCCGTCGACCAGCCGCGGTTCTCGATGGTCTTTCCGGCGTGGGCGATCGCGGTCGCCCACGGCTGATGCAACGTCAAGGCCTTCATGCTGTGTCCTTTCAGGCGTCGGGGTTGGTGATGTCGTCGTGGAGTGTGTTGAGGGCCTCGGCCCGGGTCTGACGGACGAGGGTGATGACGAGACTGGCGACGTGGTCCGGTGAGTCGGCGAGGCATCCGGAGTTCGCGACGGTGGCGGGTTCGCCGGGAGTCGTGACGGTGATCGACCATGCCGGGATCGATGTCCGGGCGGGGCCGGCGGATACGACGGCGTACTGGAGCACGATGAGGGCGTCGTCGTCGCGGGCGTGGATCCGCACGCCACCATCGGTCTCGATTCGAGTCAGGGTCATCACCGACCCGATCGCCGCAGCCACCCGAAACGCATACGCGTCGAGGGCATCGCCGACGAGCGGCACTGTGGGAGTCATGGTCGACATGTCAGTGCCCTTCACTGGTGGTGTTCGGCGATGGTTTCGAGGGCCGCACCGATCGCGCGGGCTTCCTCAATCGACAGGTGGATGGCTTCGGCGCCGAGGTTGATGGGTGTGCCGGTGATGAGGCTGTCGAGGATCGCGACGGGCGCGGCGTCGTAGACGCGGCCGGTGTCGGCGGCTGCGGTGAGTGCGGGAAGGTCGATGGCGACGGTGAGACCGCCGTCGGGCGTGATGGTGAGAGCGAGTCCGTCGCGGATGTCGTATCCGAGGTCGGGGTTCTCGTCGATGAGGACGCGGACGATGCTCGCGGTGAGCTGGGTCCAGATGTCGTCGCCGTCGTCGAGGCATTCGTCGAGGTAGGTGGCGTCGATGACGTCGATGAGCGGGTGCCCGTCGAGGATCGGGGTCCCGTCGTCGTCGCGGTCGAGGTCGTCCCAGTCGATCGCCCAGTCGAGCTGGTAATCGGCGACGAGGTCGTCGCTGGCGAGGATCCGCGCATCCGGCGCGTCGGTCAAGGTCTGCAAACTGCCCCACATGTCCGTTCTCCTTCTGTTGGGGTGGGGGCCGCCGGCGGTGCGCCGGCGACCCTGTTAGGTGTCAGCAGACGCAGTTGGTGAGGTGCTGGTAGCAGTCCCAGCAGTGGTCGACGCTGGGGCAGCCGATGTAGCCGCACGTGCACCACTCGCCGCCGGACGTGCACTGGTTACAGACGCACTCGTGCATCTCGCAGTTCTCGCAGGCTTCGCAGTCGTCCCAGTCGTTGTCGCAGGCGTAGCACCAGTCGTCCATGGGTATCTCCCTTTGTCTGTTGTGTTGTGTGGCTAGTGGAGGAACGTGGCCGTGATGGCGGTGAGGGTGCTGATGACGGCGGTCGCGGTCGCGCCGTAAGCGATCCGAATGAGCCGGAATTTCAGGCTGAGGATCCGGTCGAGGTTGCGGTGTTCGCGACGGCGAACCGCGACGAGTTCGGTCGGTTTCTCGTCGTCCGGTTCGGGGCGGGGCCACAGCGCCGCTCCCGCGCACGCGAGAGCGGCGAGGCCCGCGATCGCGGCGACACCAGCGGCGGCAATCGGGACGGTTCCGGTGAGGGTGTCGAGGTGCGGGATCGCCGCGACCATCGCTGCGCCGATGCCTGCGGCGACGACTTGGGCTTTCGTGTCGGTGCGCGGCAAGTCGGTCCGGAGGGCGGCGATCTGCCGGTCGAGTTCGGGGACCTCGGCGTCACCGGCGTGGCGAACGTCGAGTTCGTCCTGGACCTTCTCCAGGGCGAGTTCGGCTGCGTCGCGTTGTTCCTGTACGAGTTCTCGGCTGTCGTTGAGGTCGGTCAGGTCCTCGCGGAGGTGGCCGATGCGGTCGGTGAGGTTGGTCGCGTGGTTGATCGCGGCGTGGGCGGCGAGGATGGCGGGGGCGAGCCTAGGAGCGTCGGGGCCGGTCGCGATCGCGGCGGCGATGCGGCCCGTCGTCCATATCGACCGGTCGGGGCTGGTGATCGCGGTGTGGAGCCGGTCGACGAGACCAGGCACCCACGCCCGATCACCGTCGTGGATCTGCGACTCCCACACCTCGGCGCCATCCGGCATCGCGATCGCCGTCCACGCGTCGACGACGAGCCCGGCATGGGCGGTGTCGCCGGCGGCGCCCTCCATGAGGAACGCGATGTGGCCGAGGGTGGCGATCGCGTCGACGCCGATATCGGCGGGGTCGATGACGATGCTGTTGGGATCGATGGTCGGGTCGAGGAGCCGGTCGAGGTGGTAGTGGATGTCGCTGAACACGAGCGTGTCCATGGTGTCTCCTGTGTGGCTGGTAGCGGGTGTGGGTGGGTCGGGTAGCGGGTGGCTGTTTTTGGGCGCAGCGGCCCTCAGGACCCCGATAACGGGGTTCTGCTGTGTTGGTGGTGTTTGCCGCTAGATGCGTGGTCAGGGCGGTGGTGGTGCCGCTATAGCGGGTCGATAGCGGATGGTCGGATAGCGGATCGTTGTCGACCTGCTGAGCGACCCGCTATAGCGGATGAACCGTTGCCGCTATGCGTCGTCGGGGCTGCGGTTGATGCCCTCGGCGATGTCGGCGCGGCGGTAGCCCTTGGGGTTCTTAGCGCCGCCGAGTTGTGTCGACGAGACGCCGTAGTGCTTGACGGCGGCGGCGAGTGACTTCGGTGTCAGGTCGCCGAACTTGTCCGGGTCGATGACGGCGAGAGCGTCGATCAGATCGCGGGTCGGTAGGGCCGTGGCGCCTCTGTCGTCCATGATCGAGCGGGCGGCGTGCAGGATCATCCGCCCCAAGATCAGGACGTACTTGCGGTTGCCGTCGGTGTTGCCGTGGTCGTCGATCAAGTCGTCACGAAGACCCAAGTCGTCTCCTTCGGTCGCGGTGGGCGCGGTCGCGGTTGTGCTCGTGGTGGTGGTGGTGGCGGTGGTGGCGTGTTCGCGGGCGGGTTCCTCCTGACGGTCGGCGGCGGTTGGTGGGTTGGTGGCGTGGCGGGGCGCGAAGTCGCGTCCGGCGTCGCGGGCGGCTTTGACGAGGAGGGCGCGGGCTTCGGGTGTTGACCAGCGGCGCGCGTAGGCGGGTCCGGCGGCTGCGGCGGCGCCGGGTTCGAGGACCGGCCGCCAGGTCGAGTACTGGGCCGAGCGGGCCGGGATCGCGTCGGTGGTGAGGTAGTAGGCACGCCTCGCCGCCATGCGGGCTTTCTTCGCGAGTGTCACGACCGTGCCCGCCTCCTCGAAACGCGTCGGGTCGACGAATTCGAGCGTCGCCGACGGCACCGTGATGGCGTTGTAGATCTCCGTCGCCGAATCGACTTGCAGCAGGTCGACGATCGTGGACTGCGACAGCAGGTCGCGGCCGACGTCACCAAGGAATGATCCGGTGCCGCGCTGCGTGGCGAAGTCGATGTCGATCCCTTCGGACCTCAGTTTCGAGACGACGCGGGCGAGGCGGCGGGCGACCTCGGCGAACGCGTGGTTGCCGGTGAGGTCGGCGATCTCGTCGATGATGAGTCGGATCGCCGGAGTCGCCGCGCTGACGGCGACCTTGTCTCCGGAGCCGTGCTCGGCGCGGTGATCACCGATGCGGTGCAGGGCGTCGACCATGTCCCGGACGGCCTGGGGCGTGCTGACGACCCAGTCGAACGCGGGAGCCTCGACGTCGCCGACGGCGTACGGCGCCAGCCACGGCGCGGTGAACCGGCCCTTCTTGAAATCCACGCCCCACAGGATCACGTCCTTGCAGCTCAGGTACCGGTCGATGCGGACGTTCGTGAGGCCACTCTTGCCTGCGTCGCGGCGACCGATCGTCGCCACGGTCTGGTACGCGTGAACACGGGCGCCGACCTCGCCGTCCTCGTGAAGTCCGTCGTCGAGGGGATCGAGGATCGACCGGGGCTCGTCGACGACGGGCGGCATCGGAATCGGCTCGGCGAACGCCGACTTCAACGCCTTCGTGATGAGGACGATGCTGACGTCCTTGATTCCTTGGGGGCGTTCGACACGGACCGCTCCGGGAAACGGAGCCCGGAACGCGATGTCGAGAGCGTCGCGGCGGGAGCGGGCGTCGGCGAACGTCGTCCCACCAGGCGCGATCCGCATCAACGCCGACACCGCGATCTCGGACTTCGACTCCTTCTGGAGGGTCCAGCCCTTGACGCCGGCGGCGGCCAGCGACTCCGACCACGCGTCACGACGTGCTTCGACGGCGCGCGCTTTCTGGTAGGCGGTGACACGGGCGCGCCCGGCGTCGCGGACGAGCATCGACCACACCACCAGCAGCGGCAACGTGATCACGCCCAACGCGATCAGGTGGGTGAGTGTCGTCCCTCCGAGGTCAAAGATGTCGAAGGTGGGAACCCGTGCGGCGTAGGTGGTCCACGCGGTCGCGGCGAGCACCGACGCCGATGTGTACATGACGCCGAGTTTCTTGATGCCGCGGTTGATCGCCGCACCAGCGAACGACGCGGTGAGGACCGCACCGGCAATCGCGGGCCACCCCCACCCGATCCCCGTCATGTACGAGATGCCGCCGACGACGTAGACGACGGGCGCGGCGAGGACGGGGTTGGTCCAGGCGCCGGCGTCCCACTCCTCCGTCCCGAACACGGGTTCCTTCGGGTCGGGGACGTCGGCGAGGGTGATCTGACGACCGCCGGTCGCGGCGGCCTGCTTCGTGTCGCGGTTCGCGCGACCAGCGATCGACAACATGGTGGGCTTCCTTTCGGTGTGGTGCAGGGGTTTCAGGACTGGTTGGCCGTGACGTCGGCCATGTGCTCGTTGGGGCGGGGGTTGCGGATCCGCTCGAGGTCGTGCTTGCACTCGACCTCGACCGTCGCGGCGATCTCGGTCGCCGCCGACGCCGCCGACCGCAGCCTGGCGGCGACGTCGCGGAACTTCTCCGCAACAGCTCCGCCAGCGGGAGAGTCAGCGGAGGCGGCACCGAGGCGGTCGAATGCCATCGCGATCGCGCGGAGAGCATCCGGTGACGAGTACGCGATGTTGACGATGTCGAGAAGATTCCGGGGCCGGTATGCGGCCATGCCCGTGGCGGCCTCGACCGTGGGCTGAGTAGCAACGTGCATGGGTCCTCCTGAAGATGTGGTCGATGTCGGTGATGCGGTGGCCGGCAGCGGAATCGCCTGCCGAGGAATCGATTCCGATGCCACCGAGGACGGCGCGGATGGCGGTGGTGGGGTGGGTTGAAGGCGGGCATCGGTAGAGAGGGGAATCCACGCACGCCGCTCGGGACGGCGCGGCGCGGCGGTGTTGACGGTGTGCCCCGTGTCAGCGGGCCGGGTACCGGTGTCGCGCAACGTGTCATTGACTTTGGTCGCGGCAGCGGTGATGTCCGCCAAAGCCTCGGCACGGCGACGCTGCTCGTACTCACTCGGCGGTACCCGCGTCCCGTCGGGACGCAACCCGGTCACCGGGTCGATGAAATAGAAGTCGCTCGTGCCATCGGACCAGTCCGGTCGATCCTCACCCGGACGCCGATCGGTACCGGTGGCGAAGAACCGCGCCTTCGACGCGACCCACGCACCCGCACTACGGGTACCGCGCCACCCCATACCCGCGACCTTCGCCGCACCGACCGCGCCAACACCAACGACGAAACCCGCACCACGCGCGCCCTTGGCGGTACCCTTCGCAGCCGTAGCGGTACCCCGACCGAACGCCTTGCCTGCCTTCGCAGTACCCCGGCCGAACGTCTTCGCCTTCCCAGCAGCCGTACGGACCTTCTCCCGCAACGGCTTCCGATCCTTCGACCCCGGTACCTTCGGAGCCTTCGGAGCCTTCGGCGTCTTCCCATTGGGTTTGCCGTTCGGTACCGACGGCATACCGTTCGGCTTGCCACCGTGGGGTACCTGCGGCCCATTCGGCTTCCCGTTCGGTTTCCCGTTGGGCCTGCCGCCGTTCGGTTTGGTGCCGTTCGGTACCTGCGGTCGACCGTTGGGCTTGCCGCCATTCGGCTTACCGCCGCCGGGCCCCGGCGGCTGGCCATTCGGCTTGCCACCGCCCGGCCCCTGCGGCTTCCCGTTCGGCTTACCACCGTTCGGCTTTCCGTTCGGCCCCTGCGGTTTCCCATTAGGCTTGCCGCCATTCGGTACCTGCGGTCGACCGTTGGGCTTGCCGCCATTCGGCTTACCGCCGCCCGGCCCCTGCGGACGACCGCCGCCGGGCCCCGCTCCCGGTCCGCTCGGTCCTGCGGGACCGTTCGGCCGGTGGTTGTTGTTGCGGCGGTGGTTCTTGGTGGTGCGGAGGGATCGCGCCCACCCCAACAGGACCACGGTGGCGATTCCGGCGGAGACGACGAGCAGCACGACCGGCCACGGCACACCCGCTTGGGTCATCGCCATCGCGGCGATCCCCGCGAGGACACCGACGATCACGATCCTCTTCGGCGTCACCAGCTTCGTGGTTTGGCGGCGGTTCGGGGCGGCCGTCTCGGCGGCCATGTCGTCGACGTCGTGCCCGGCGGGGCGACGGCCACGACGCTGAACGGTGGCGGGTTCGGTGGTGGGGGCCTGCCCCGACGGGGCAGGCACATCACTCGTGTTGTTGATCGCGGTCATGTCAGGACCCGATCTCGTCGAACCCAGCCGTCACAGCGGCTTTGATGACATCGACCGCGCCGAGAGCGATCGACTCGATCCACGACACCTGCGACGCCAGACCGATCAGGCCAAGCCCACACAGGATGATCGCCCACCAGCCGCGCGACGCGTACCGCCAGCCGATGAACACCATCGCCGCCGGAACGATCACGGTCATCCACTCCAGAGTCTCTTTCTCTTCCATGACATACACTCCTTAATCTCGTGTTTCTGCTGGTACGTAGTGATTCGGGAAGGGGCGGGCCGCGGTGCAACGCGGCCCGCACCGCGTCCACACGGTCTAGGCGGTTTTGGGTTTGAGGAGTCCGGCTTCGTCGAGGAGGCGGCGGGCACGGTCGACACCGATCCCGGTGGCCTTGCGGACGGCCTTGACGGCGACGTGCCCGTCGGCGTCCTGCGGCAACTCGTTGATACGGGCGAGGAGGTCGGCGTCCGACACATCCGACCGTGCGGACTTCGTCGGCTTGGCGGGTTTCGGAGCCTTCGCGGGCACCGGCTTGATCGCCTTCGTCGGCTTCGCGGTCGCGGCGTCGATGGGGCGGACGTCGGCGGCGGTCAGGTCGCCGAGACGGTGCTGCGTGCGCAACTCCAGCGGAGCCTTCACCCGCCATGCGACGCCGTAGACGCCGCGCAGGGCGGCACCAGCGAGGACGCGGCGCTTGTAAATGACGAGAGCGTCGGCGTATGTCTCGACGTCACTGTCGCGAGCCATGATCACCCACAGGCGAACCGTCTCTGCCGGGGCGACGACCCAGCGCGGCAACCGGATGCCCTCCCGCACCTCACCAGCGGCGATCCCCGCGAGAACGCGAACGACGTGGGCGATGACTTCGGCGACGACAATGAACAGTGCTGGGAGCGTGACGTGGGCGATCAGACCGACGCCTCCGTGCCCGGCCGCGTTCAGGCCGATCGTCACCGCAGTGAGGCCCCACGGGATGAACCGCAACCAGGACAGGCGCATCCTCCGTTTGGCGAGGAGGATGTCGAGGCCGATGAACACCGCGATACCGAGGTCGATGCCCGCAGGGACGAGCCACGCGGAGTCCGAACCGAACGCGGGAACCATCTGATCCTCGACGTTCGCGAACGACGCGACGAACCCGATCGCGCCAATCCCGAGGGCGCCCACCGCGACCGCGACGGCACCCAGCCGACCCCAGAACCCCAGCGGCTCAACACCCGCCGCCTGCATCCGAGCGAGCCGCTCGGCCCGCCGCTGCTTCCGCGCCGAGACGCGCTTCGGTGTCGCGTTCACCACGGGAACCGCAGGCGCGGCCTCCACGACCGGTGCGATTGGGCGGGCAGGCGGCGCGGACCGGTTCTTCTTGCCGCGCCACAGGCGCCACCGGGAAGGGGACTCGACCGGCGCCACCACTGGGGCGAGGGCCGGAGGGACAGCGTCCACCACCGGCGCCTCGACCGGCACCGGCACCGGGGCGGGTTCAATGACGAGTTCAGGTTGGCGGGGCTGGCCCAGCAGCACCGCACCCGGCATGGACATGGTGTTCGTGTGGCCGTTGAGGAGTGTCGTCATCGCTATCGCCCCTCGGCCTCGCGACGGGCCGACCGCACCAGGCCGACCATACCGACGATCAGCGCGACCGCGCCAACAACACCGCCGGGGCCGTCCGTGGTCGCCGTCGCGTACCCCAAGGCCCAGAGACCGCCGATGAAGGCTGTGAGAGCGAGGACGCGTTTCGTGCGGGGACTGATCGCGTCGAACTGCGACGTGATGCCCTGCAACAGGTGTCGAATGTTCACTGTGGTTCTCCTTTGAATCCGAATTGAGAGGGGGTTAGGGCTGGTCGGGTTCGCCGTCGTCGTCGCCGCCGACCGGCGGAGCGGCCGCGACAGCGCGCTGGAAACCGACCGCGAAACACGCCATGCCCGCGATGAGCGTCAGCGTCGCGCCGACGATCGTCCAGGCGGAACCACTGATGTAGCCCGCGATGCCGACGACGATTGCGAGGACGATCGCGGCGAGACCCGCACGGAGAAGGGCGGCGATCATGCCCAGCCCCCGATCGGGCCTCGCCGTCGAATCCCGCCAACGGCGGTGGCGACGAGGGCGAGGTTGCCGTCGTCGAGGGCCGACAGGGCGTCGCGGAGTTTGATCTGCGTGTTGGCGGTCAGGGACGCGGCGATGTCGACCACCGCGGCTTCCCCACTCGAGGAAACCGCCCGGGCGAGCCGACGAAGTTTCCGCCAGTCGACCGTTCCGGTCGTGCTGATGGCCGGGCGTAGGCCGCGACTCGCCGCCCACAACCCCGCACCAGCGAGAAGATCGATCGCCGCGTGATCGGCGGGACCGGCGAGGCAGTACGCGGCATCGTGGAGGAACGCGACCAGTTCGGTCGTCGGCATGTCGTCGATCGCCGTCACGCCGCTACCTCCATCCGGGCCGCGCGAGCCAGACGAGCCGTCAGACGTGCCGGATCGGCCTGAATGCGGTGCGCCAGAACAGGATCGACGTAACCGCCATCAGCGGTGACAATTGACAAAGCCACCGACCGTTCCAGCGCCAGCCGAAGCAAACGCGCGGTCAACTCGATTCGGTCAGCGGGGCAAGAGAAAGCTGTAAAGCGCATCAGGCACCGCCCCGCAGCTTGGCTTCGAGGGTGTCGATGTGCTTGTGGATGGCCGGCAAGTCGGCGAAGACCTGGCGGGCAGCCTCAGCGGTGATCGTCGTCGGGTGGAACAGGTTGTACGCGTCGGCGAAACCGTCGACTGCTCGGCGAAGTTCCGCCGTGGCCGCGAGCAGCCCCGGCGCGGGAGCCGTGGTGACCGCGCCACCTCGGCGCGGCCGTGGAATAGAAGAGAGCAGACTCATTACGCCGCCACCCCCACGAACATCGGGGAGGCGATCGGGCGGCGGCTCACGATCGGGCGAGCCGGAGCCTCACCCGGCCACGCGTGAAGCGCAGTCCACACCTCGCTGTAGGTCGCGCCGAGGCGCGCCATGATCTCGCTGACCCGGATGCCGGCCGCGCGCATCCGACGCATCGACGTTACTCGCGCCAGCACCGCCGGCGCCGCGACCGCGCGAACCGCGGTCTCAACAACAATCCGTTCATCGGCGCGAGCCGCGCTGATCAGACACGCCGTGCATGGCGCGTCGAGAACCTTGTGCTTGGAGCGGCACATCGCCGTAGCGACTTCGGTGACGCCCTTGTCGAACTTGTCCATTACTGACTGTCCTTTCTTCACCCGACCCTCGAATGGGGTCGGTCAGCGCCCTACACGGGAATCGCACCCGCCACGCAACGACCGGCTAGTCGAAGGCGCCACTAGGTAGGGCTAGCCAGGAACAGCGAACCTTCGGAGAATCCGCAGGTCATAGGTGCTGTCCTTTTTGGTCCACGATTCAGATGTCAAAAAACACGTGAGGTTTCGCCCTGCCCGTAGACAGAGCTCCGCCCCGGTAAATCCATCAAGCTGGAGTATCAACTGACTTGAGATGACAGTATCAAGTCAGTTGATACTTTGCAACCGCCCCCTCCGGATTTCTTCCGAAGTGGTTGTTGATGAACTAAGAATCTCCCGCCGGGCAGGGACGCCGACACCGCAACTGTGGACATCCCTGGACGTCCACGGTACGGTCAAGTCGTCCCAAGACGTCCCGCCATTGGAGAAGACCCATGGGTGCAAACCATCGCCTGCGTGACGCACTTGCACGGTCTGGGTTCTCGCCTGCAGGGCTGGCGAACGAGCTTGGCGTTGACCCCAAGACTGTGAGCAGGTGGCTCACCGGCCGCATCCCATACCCGAGATACAGGACAGACGTCGCGCGGCTCGTCAATGAGTTTGAAAGCGTCCTGTGGCCGACCGCGATCTCGGACGAGGACGCACCAGAAGTGGCCCGCTCCGAAATTCTGCGAACCTACCCGCATAGGTCCGCCGTGCCGATCGACCTGTGGAGTCGCACGTTTGACCAGGCTCGCGAACGGATTCTGATACTCGCTTACTCGGGATTGTTCCTACCCGAGACCGATCCCAATCTCGTTGAAAAGCTCCGAACCAAGGCACGGTCGGGCACCGAAGTCGTCATCCTGATGGGCGATCCCGACTCGGAGGCCGTCGCGATCCGCGGAACCGACGAAGGGATCGGCGATGCTCTCGCCGCAAAGATCCGGAACGTCCTCGCCTTCTATCGCCCGCTTGCAGACGAACCTGCGATCCACCTTGGATTCCACGCGTCGACGCTCTACAACAGCATCTACGTCTACGACGACGACATGTTCGTGAACACACACGTCTACGGATCTCCAGCCGCTCACGCGCCGGTACACCACCTCCGAAGGCTCGGCACCGGGCAGTTGTTCGCCACCTACATGCGCAGTTTCAACCGAGTGAGGTCCGAATCAACGCGCATCCTGGAGTCGTGATGGGGCGGATCGAGCACATCGACAATCCCAACGCTCCCCGCGCGAACAGCATTGTGGTCGCCGCAACAGCCTTTGTACTGGACAAAGACCATCGTGTCTTGTTGATCCGACGCACCGACAACGGCCTATGGGCGCTACCCGGTGGTGCTCAAGACTTTGGTGAGACTGTCGCAAGTGCTGCGGAACGAGAGACGCTGGAAGAGACGGGAATCTCGGTTCGGGTCACAGCGATTGTCGGCGTTTACTCGTCCCCACACCACGTCGTCGAGTACAGCGATGGCGAGGTCCGTCAACAATTCTCGCTCTGTTTCCGTGCCGACCCTGTTGGGGGAACCCTCACGACGAGCGATGAGTCAAGTGAGGTTCGTTGGGTATCCGAGAGCAACCTGGATGACCTCGATATCAACCCGTCAATGCGCCTTCGCATCGAACACGGATTCGCTAACCGCGCGCCGTACATTGGCTGATCAGGGATTCAACCCGGTCTGTCACCGTCGTGAGTTCCGGTCGGGCGTCGGTGATGAATCGAGTCACGAGGTCTTCGGGCCCGTACCGGCTGATGATCTCGTCAAAGCGATC
Organism: Stackebrandtia soli; assembly: GCF_965137155.1. Classification (NCBI taxonomy): domain Bacteria; kingdom Bacillati; phylum Actinomycetota; class Actinomycetes; order Glycomycetales; family Glycomycetaceae; genus Stackebrandtia; species Stackebrandtia soli. Next base: position 19,915 of record NZ_CBCRZX010000020.1, on the reverse strand, counting down.
GGAAACCGCAAGGCGCCGCCCGTCCGGCCCGGTGGTGAGGTCGGCGAACCAAAGGACATCACGCATGAGGCTCTGTTCTCCACCGCATGGAAACTCAGCGAGCAATTCGGACTCAAGGCCGCGTAGTCGAGCCTCCCTGACGGCGCAAGTGTGGTGAGCGACCAGGTCGACGATGTCTGTCCTCACGCCGATCTGGCGAAGATGACGTGCTCCGTCGAGCGGGTGAAACCCGGTGATCGCGATCGTTGGCGCATAACCGACGTCATGCAGCCAGCCAGCCGCTTCGACGGTCTCGGCGTCCGCTTCTTCCAGCAACTTCAGACCGATACAGCCGGCATGCGCACCAACCGATTGAACATGCGCCCACCGGCGCGGCAGAACCTCGGCGAGCAGGTTTTCCGCGATCGCCTTCGCCTCAGCCACTGTGGTCATCGTTGCTCTCCCGTTCTGTCGGACTTTTTTGCTTCACTGGTCGACCCCCGACGCCTGGCCGAGGTCGCTGCTGTTGCCAATCGATGATCCGTTGTGGACGCCAGACATGCGTGCGACCGAACGTCTCATCAGGCGCTGGCATGAGGTTCTTCCGTCGATACCCGCTGATGGCGGAGATTGAGACCCCGCAAAAGGCCGCCACCTGGGAGGTCGTCCACCACTCATCGTTCGGATCAGGCTCAGACATCACGGTTCCCTCTCTGTTCGCCAACCCAGTCATCATGTCCCGTGGAGCGGGAACCCACCCAAGGCACCCTATACGCACAATTTGGCCATTGAATGATGCTGAACCTGGTGTAGCTCTCAACGCCCCAACCGCGGTCAGCAGTTCATGGCAGGGGAAATCCACTGGCGCTTGAGCAAACCGGCCATGGACGGGTCGGGTTGAGATCCACCTATCGCTGGGATCTGTTTAAGGCGCCCCCAACCCTGCGGACCTTTGCCTCCGCCAACGTTCCAGACGCCAGCCCTGAAGCCCTCGGCGGATGGGATTAGTGGGTTCTCAGTCAGGCACTAAGTTGTCATCGTCGGCGTGGGCTGCCAGGTCCGATGCAGCACTGCCAGACTGCCCCTGTTGACAATGCTGACAAAAGTGACAGAAGTCTGTTGTTGCAGGTCAAGGCGGGTGTGTTCGCGTTGACAAAAGTGTGACAGAAGTCGGGGTGTTGACAAAAGCCAGCCGGTTCACACGGCCATGTCGACGAAGCGGCTGAGGTGGAGCTGTGCGGCGACGGTGATGGTGTCGGTTGCGCCGTTACGGTGCTTCGCGACGATGAGATCGGCTTCGCCTGCGCGAAGGGATTCTTTGTCGTAGTAATCCTCGCGATGGACAAAGATGACGGCGTCGGCGTCTTCTTCGAAAGTGCCGGTGTCGCGTAGGTCCCACAGCTGTGGACGCTTGTCTGTGCGGGACTCGAGGTTACGGTTGAGCTGGCTGGTCACGACAATGGGCACCTCGAGGTCCATCGCTAGGCTCTTTAGTGCTCTGCTCAGTCCAGCCGCCTCGCGATATCGATCCCAGCGCCCTTCGTGGTAGAGCTGTACGTAGTCGACCACGATAAGCCGCAAGTCCAGACGGCTCATGAGGCGACGAGCCGTCGCGCGAAGTTCGTCGATGGTGCTGATGTCCTTCTCAATGAACAGGGGAGCTGCGGCGATCTCACCCATCTGCCGCGCAAGGCGGGTCCAGTCGTCCTCGGACAGGCCGCCGGATCGAAGGACGTGGAGTGGCACTCGCGTCTCGGCCGACAGAATTCGCATGGTGACTTCGGTCTTGGAGAGTTCCCGAGTAAACATAGCCGCAGCTTGTCCATGTCGCAGTGAGGCGTGACGAAGAACGTCCATTGCAAACGTCGTCTTTCCCATGCCCGGGCGTCCGCCGACAATGATGAGCTGCCCGGGCTGCAGTCCGTTGAGGAGTCGATCGAGGTCGGCAAATCCTGTCGGAACTCCAGACATGGCGCGGCCAGCCTCTCCGACAGCTTCGATCTCATCGAGGGCCGACTGGAGCAGATCAATGAGCACCGTTGGACCAGCGGTGCTCCTCGTGGGGTCTCCGGCGGCCGTCAATTCCGCTGTCGTTGTGTCGATCAGCCGTTCGAGATCGGCATCTTCATCGGCTAGACCGTCGGCAATAACCGTGGCGACGTGGTCGAGCCTTCGACGAAGCGCAGCGCCGTGTACTGAGGCCAACGCCGATTTCAGAGACTGTGATGGCTTCCCTTCCAGGAGATCCTGAACAGTCTCCTCGCCGCCGCATGTAGCGAGGAGATCTGCCTTGTTGAGGGCCATGATGACGTCTGACGGGCTCAACCATTTTTTGTTCGTGTCTATATTCGAGAGAAAGTCGAACATGATGCGGTGCAAGTCGTGGCTGAAGTCGCTGACTTGAAGTGTGTTGCCCGCGTTCTCGCGGTTCACGTGCGCAAGCATGGCTCGCAGGATGTCGCGTTCAGCTTGGAGATCCTGGAACGCGATGACGGAGGAACGCTGACTGGGGATCCTGGTTCGACTGTCCATCATTTCACTCTACGAGTTGCCTAGTGATCTCCGTTCGATACCACCCGCAAGCTGACTTCTGTCAACGCCCTGACTTCTGTCACACTTTTGTCAACGCGAACACACCCGCCTTGACCTGCAACAACAGACTTCTGTCACTTTTGTCAGCATTGTCAACGGGCCACCTTCGCAGAGCAGTGGTAACTCTGAAACAGGCAGCAGAAGAAGGATTGACACGGGCATCTACCAGGCAAAACAGTCTCAGAAGGTCGTGGAGGGCCGAGCAGGCTATCCCGAAGGTGCTTGGTCGATCGCTCGCACATATCTCCGTAGGCCGCGCCGAGCCAGCTGATTCGGTGGCCTCACTGGAGAGTAGAGACGATATGCGTCGACGTCAGTTCCTGTTCACCACAACACGGTTGTGGTGTTTCTGGTACAGGCAAGACCGGGCGACGTCAGACGACCGGAGTATCTTGTTCCGCCACAGGCGGCCGCGGCGAGGGCACGTCCGGTACGGCCGAATCGGAAGATGCGTCCTCAGGCGCGGGTTCCAGACGACCCCAGCCCTTCTCACCTTCACCGGCCGGGAACGGCACCAGGCGCCAGCCCTGCGGCCATACATGCTGTTCGGGTTCCGACTCCGCGTCTGTTGGGGGAGTCAGCACGGCCGTCGATTGTTCCAGGCTCAGTGTTGCCTTCCTACCGAGCACGAGGCTGGTGAAGTCGGTGTGTCCGGCGAACCTGGATTCAATGAATTTCATCGTCTTATCGCACGTCGCCTTTTCGAACCCGGCGTGCCCGGTGAACGTCGCCTCGTGGAACCCGGCGTGCCCGGTGAACGTCGCCTCGCCGAACCAGGCGTCCCCGGTGAACGTCGCCTTTTTGAACCAGGCGTACCCGGTGAACGTCGCCTCGCCGAACCAGGCGTACCCGGTGAACGTCGCCTCGCCGAACCAGGCGTCCCCGGTGAACGTCGCATTGTCGAACCCGGCGTACCCGGTGAACGTCGCCTCGCCGAACCAGGCGTCCCCGGTGAACGTCGCCTCACTAAACTTGGTGACGTCGACGAATCGGGTTCTGGTGAACGTTGCCAGCGGGAACTGGCATCGCTCGAAGTCGGCGTCGATGAGGGTGGCGGCGGTGAGGTCGATGCGGGTGAGGTCGGGGGTCCAGAACGTCGCGGATGCCTTGGGCATCCGATGCTTGAACAAGCGTCGCCGCTTCGTACGCGGGTCCTTCAGGTGGCCGGCGAGGAGGCGTTGGGCGGTGGCCCGCACCTCGTGCTCGTCGGCTGGCGACGCCTCGACGCTCCGCTCGTACCACGGGCCGCCCTCGTTAATCGTGGTCTCGGGAGCGGGCGGGGTGTAGGGCATGCGGAGGTAGGCACAGAACACGTCGACGACGTCCTGGCGGTGCGCAGGGTGGTTGCGCCCCAACCGGTCGAGGGCGATGAGACCGCCGAGGCGGACGGGGGCCTTCTCGTGTCCGATCTGTTCGACGGCCTGGCTGTACAGGTCGGTGATGCGGCGTTCGTCGGCATCATGACGGGTCGCGGTGGAGGTGCGTTCCTCGCTCCACTGCTTGCGGATCATCACGATCAGCGTGATCAAACCGCCAGCACCGACCATCGCGGTCAGGACCGTCCGAATCTCCTCAACGCTCCCCGACGCCTGCCCGGCTGGCGGTTCCTGGCTGCTTGAACCGTCGACGATGCTTGCGTTGATCAACTGCCACGTCGCCCAGCCGACCGCGCCGATGAACGCCAACGCGAGCGTTCCCGCCAGCAACCACCCGACACCGACCAGCACACGACGAACCCCACCCGACACAAAGCCACGACTCATCACACCATCGTCCACGATCCACGACGAGCACCGCCATCGCCTGCCCCGCAACACTTCCCTGGTGTAATGCGGCGCCCGATCGGCGCCTCGCACTTCCATGCAAGCCAAAAGAGAGGCCTATCTACCAGGTAAAACGTCCTCAGAAGCCCGTAGAGCGCCGAACGGGGAACGATGGGGGGCAAGACATGCAGGAAACGCGAAATAGCCGAGTCTCCTCGACATATCACGACGTCGATCGGGGTGAATCGATCAGTTCACAATAAACGTCGATGATCGACCGTGACTCGGAGCCTCCCCGTCTTTGGTGGCCTAACGGGTGGCCTAACTCCACATCCGACCCTGAACGACAGTGAACGAACCGACGTGGTACGAGAACTTCTGAAATGACGGGCAATCCGGTCGGAACAGCGATCGTTTCCGTTCGGGACGAAGAGGTCGCAGGTTCAAATCCTGTCATCCCGACCAGGTCAAGGCCGGTCTTCCATGTGAAGACCGGCTTTTTCGTCGTTGGGGCGCACTCGTGCTGACGTCGTATCGCCCTGTCGGAGTCGATTCGTTCCGGGCGGACCGAGGGCTCGAAGTCGTACGGCGAGTGCTTCGCGCGGACGGCCTTTGCGTTGTCCCGGTTGACGTCCCGCCCTATGATTGCCCGCATGACCTCCGCCGACGAGCTGCTGCGCGCACTGCCGATCCGGGGAATCAGGGTCCGCGCCGGGTCGTACGGCAATTGCGGCGGCGTGATCATCGCCGTGGTCGATCTCGAGCCCGGCACGGCCGAGGGCGTCGAGGTCGTCGACGGTCTGATCGATGTGCCGGACTGGGCCGAGGACTTTCCGGACGACATCGAGCTGTGTGTTCTCAAGGTCGGGGAAGGCGTGAAGGCCGGGTTCCTCGAACTGTTCGACGCCGAGCCCGCGGTGCGGCTCGTGTTGCGACGCCTCAAGTTCAATCTGGTCGACGCCGTCACGTCCGTGGGGCCACGTGCCGGCCGGCTCGTCGTCGCGGAGGCTGTCCGGTTGGCGTCCGCCGTTCCCGTCTCGACGCAGTCGGCCGGGAGCGATTGAGGCCGGACCGCCCCACCATTCACGATCGAACGCCGTGATTGGCGGCGTCGTTCGCCCCGACCGGGAAGGGTCACAGTGGAACATCAGGAGAACGCGGACGTGCGCAGTGCTCACGAGCCTGCCGATCTCGCGCCGAAGCCGTTGGAGCGGCACCTACGTGTCGCGATCGGCCTGACTCCTGAGGGTGAACCTCTCGAGCTCGACCTCAAGACATACAGCGACAACGGCATGGGGCCCCACGGCATGATGATAGGGACCCCCGGCTGCGGAAAGAGAGAGGCGTTGCGCGGAATCGTCAGCGGGCTGGCGGTCTCGCACACTCCCGAAGAGGTCACCTTCCTGCTCATCGACTTCAAGGACGGGGCCGGTTTCGAACGGTTCGAACGGCTTCCGCACATCCGCGCGATCGTCCGCAATCTTCAATGGCAGCCGGCCATGCTGGATTGGATTGACTACGGCATCTACGCCGAGTTTGACAAGCGTCAGAAGTTGCTCGCCAAAGGGAACTTCGCGACCCGTACCGAGTACGAGAACGCCCGAGAGGCCGGGCAACCCCTCAATCCACTGCCGAGCCTGCTGATCGTCATTGACGGATTCTCCGATCTGATTGGTGAGAACCCGGACTTCATGTCCTCGCTCATCAACATCGGGCGGCTGGGCAGGTCGCTCGGCGTTCACATGCTGTTGGCCACGGACCACCTCGACTTCTTTCGAATTCGGGGCCTCGACGGCTACCTCCGGTACCGGATCGGAATGCGGACCCTCTCCGCGGACGAGTCCAAAATGGTGATGGGTGTGGCCGACGCGCACGAACTCCCCGACGCCCCCGGCCACGCCTATCTCAGGGTGGGAACAGACCGAATGATCCGCTTCCGGTTCAGTCAGGTCGACGAGCCCTAACCCGGTCGGCAACTAACGTGAGCCCGGCCAATCCGGTGAACCACTGCCCGCTTGGTTGGGCAAAAGTTCCGCTTGGTTGGGCAAATTGCGAAAACACGCCTATTTCGAACATTTGCCCAACCAAGCGAGACGTTTAACCAACCAAGCGGAGTGTGGGGGCTAGGGGGTGTCGTTGACGTCGAGGAGGCCCCGGCGGAAGCCCGTGGCGACGGCGGCGGCACGGTCGTTGACGCCGAGCTTGGTGTAGATGTGCAGCAGGTGGGTTTTGACGGTGGCCTCGCTGATGAACAGGCGTTTGGCCGCCTCCCGATTGGTGGCGCCCCGCGCGATCAGTTCGAGGATCTCGATCTCGCGCGCGCTGAGGGTGTCGGCGGGCGCGCGGACCTGGCTGACGAGCCGGGTGGCGACGGAGGGGGAGAGGATCGTTTCGCCGCGCGCCGCCGCGCGGACGGCCCGGATCAGTTCGTCGCGGCCGGTGTCCTTGAGCAGGTAACCGGTGGCTCCGGCCTCGATGGCGGGCCGGACGTCCTTGTCCGTGTCGAAGGTGGTCAGGACGAGCACCTTCGAGGGGACGCCGAGTCGGCCGAGCTCCCGGATGGCCGAGACGCCATCCATAGTGGGCATGCGTAGGTCCATGAGGATGACGTCGGGTCGGAGCGTCCTGGCGCGCTCGACGGCCTCGGCACCGTCGGCCGCTTCGCCGAGGACCTCGAAGTCGGAGTCGGCGGCGAACATGCCTCTGAATCCGTCGCGGACGACCGGGTGGTCGTCGACGATCAGGATCCGGATCGGCGTGTCAGGCATGGGGGTCCTCTCGGGCGATCGCGGGGAGGGTCGCGGAGACGGCGGTTCCGTCGTTCGGGTGGGATTCGACGGTCAGGCTTCCGGAGAGGCGTTCGGCGCGTTTGCGCATCGACACCAGGCCGAAACCGCCGGTGTCGGGGGCGTTCTCGAGGTCGAAGCCGATGCCGTCGTCGCAGACGTCCAGCACCACCACATCCTCCATGTAGGACAGGGTCAGTTCGGTGCGGGCGGCTCCGGCGTGCTTGGCGACATTCTTCAGGGCCTCTTGGGCTATTCGGAGCAGCGCTGCCTCGATCTCGGGGTGCAGATCGCGAACGGTTCCCGTGGCCGTGAACCCGGCCCGGCCGGGGTTTCCCTCAGTCCAGCGCTCGACGATCTCACCGAGCGCGCCGGTGAGCGGGGCCGCGTCGAGCTGAGCCGGGCCGACCGCGCGTACCGTGCGTCGTGCTTCGGCGAGACCGGCGCGAGCCAGCCGCAGCGCCTTGTCGGTGTGCGGGCGCCAGTCGTCGGCGCCGTTCGCGGCCTGAATCTGCGCGACGATACCGGCGAGGCTCTGCGCGAGGGTGTCGTGGATCTCGGCGGCGATGCGCTGCCGCTCGTCGAGCACCCCGGCCTCCCTGGCCTGCACGAGCAGTTGCGCGTGCAGGCCGGCGTTCTCGCGGAGCGCCTCCTCCAGGCGCTCGACCGTCCGTTTGCGTTCGGAGCTGCGTTCGTTCGTGACGTCGCCGAAGAAGCTGAACATCGTGACGAGCGCGGTGATGGCGGCGGTGAACAGCAGGTAGGTGAGGATCCCGGGAATCGTGTCGGGAAGGCCGCCGGTATACGCGGGGACGCTGACGGCGGCGGTCGCGACGACTCCGACGAAACGCCACGGCCCGTTGAGATACCGCCACGAGTGCAGGTAGCCGATGAAGCCGAAGAAGCCCGCGAACCACACGCCGCGCGCGGACAGGGCGGCGATCAGGACGACGAGTCCGGCGATGTAGACGCTCTTCCACTTGACGCGTCCTTCCGCCGAGACCCACGCGGCGGCGGCCGTCGTGATCCCCAGGGTGGTCAACCGGTGGTCCCAGGTCTCGTCTTCGGTGAGCCAGTAGAGCCCGAAGGAGACGACCAGGAGTACGTACGGTGTCAGCCGGATCTGGAGATCGAGGTGGCGTTCCCAACGGTCGAGGCGCCCGATCGTCGTCACTGTCACTCCCACCGGAAGAACCGCGCGGCGGCGGTACTGAGGATCACCGTGTACGCCGTCAGGACGAGGATCAGCGGAATGCTGGGCGATCCGCCCGCCCATGTTTCCTGCAGACCGAGCCGGAAAGCGCCGAGAGGAGTGTACTCGCCGATCCTGGCCATGACGGTGGGCATCTGATCGGCGGGCTGGATGAGCCCGGCGAGGAACGCCATCGGGAAGTACATGAGGACGCCGATGCCGTTCGCGGTCCGTCCGCTCGACGCGAGGGCCGCGATGAGGAGTCCGATCGAGAACATCGCGGCGGTCCCGATGAGGAAGAACACGACCGGGCCGAGCATCCGGGGCGGCAGATGGACTCCGAGGACGCCGCCCGCGACGCCGAGCAGCAGCAGGCACGCGACGAGGGCCAGGACCAGTTGCAGGACCAGTTGGACGATCAGCAGGTTGATCGGTCGCAGCGGGGTGGTCGAGAGTCGGCGGAGGATGCCGCGTTCGCGGTAGGTCGCGAGCGTCGTCGGCAGCAGGTAGAGGCCGACCATGCCGATCGCGATCGCGAGTGTCATCGGCAGCAGCACCGTGTCACCGGCCTGTATGGAGCTGCCGAAGATGACGAGGATGAACAGGGGGATGAGCATGGAGAACAGCGAACCGGGGTCCCGTACGAGGAGTTTGGTCTCGATCGTGGTGAGTTTGAGCAGGGCGGTCATGGCGGGTCCTTACTGGTCGATGGTGAGCGAGTGGCCGGTCAGCGCGATGAAGGCGTCCTCGAGGGAACGGCTGTCGATGCGCAGTTCGGTGACGGGAAGCCCGTGGCGGGCGAGGCTCGCCGTCACGGTGGTGACGAAGTCGTCGGTGCCGGCGACGGTGACGTGGCGTCCGTCGACGGACACCTCGGAGACGCCGGGCAGGTCCGCCAACAGCGCGATCGGGTCGCCGGTGGCGTCGATCGGGAGCGTGAACCGCATCTGTTGGCGCCCACCGGCTCGCTCGATGAGCCCGGTCGGAGTGTCGACGGCGATGACGCGGCCCCGGTCGATGACGGCGACCCGGTCGCACAGTTCCTCGACCTCGTCCATGAAATGGCTGACGAGGACGGTCGTGACGCCGGTGTCGCGGATGCGTTTGATGTGCTCCCAGGTCGCCCGGCGCGCCTGCGGGTCGAGCCCGGTCGTCAGCTCGTCGAGGAATGCCACGGTCGGGGCGCCGACGAGCGCCAAGGCGATGAACAGGCGCTGCTTCTGGCCGCCCGACAGCTTTCCGAATCGGGCGTTGCGGTGTTCGGTGAGGCCCCATTGGTCGAGCAGCCGACGCCAGTCGGCGGGTTTGCCGTAGAAGGACGCGTACAGGTCGAGCGCTTCGGCGACCTTGATGTTCTCGGGCAGTTGGGTCTGCTGCAACTGCACGCCGATGCGTTCGCGGATCGTGCGGTCGCGGTGCGGGTCGAGCCCGAGGACGCGGATCGTTCCGCCGTCGGGGCGCCGCAGGCCCTCCACGCATTCGACCGCGGTGGTCTTCCCGGCTCCGTTGGGGCCGAGGATCCCGAAGATCTCGCCCTGTTCGACGGAGAACGACACTCCGTCCAGAATGGTCTTTCCTGAGTACGATTTCGTCAGGTCGGTGACGTCGATGATTGCCATGGCTCAAGCGTCGTTCGGTTCCCTCGCAATCGAATCGACTGGCGGGCTTCGTTTCGGACGGCGAGGTGATGACGGCCGAATCAACCGATCGGTCGATGCGGACGGCCGTGAACGCACGTCGTGGCCGGTCCCCGTCTCGGAGACCGGCCCGACGTCGCGCCGTCATCAGCTACGAAGCACCTCCGCGATGCTCAGCCGCGCGGCCGATCGGGCGGGCACGCAGGCGCCGAGCGCGGCGATCACCACCCCGGCGAGGGCGAGCCCGGTCAGCGTCGGTGCGTTCCATGTGTCCACGAGTGACGGCGGAATCTCGATCGGGCGGCGGCGGCCGCGACCGGGACGATGAGGCGGTGCGCCAGTACTCCCAGGCAGAGGCCGATCACTCCACCGAGGACGCCGAGCGTCGTCATCGAGGAGACGGTCATGGTGACGACCTGGCGTGGCGTCATTCCGATCGACTTGAGCATCCCGAGGTCTCGGCGGCGTTCCCGGGTGTTGAGGACGACGGTGTTGAAGACGCCGAGGGCCGCGCTCGCTCCGAGCATTATGGTCAGTGCGGTGGAGAGGCCGATGATGGTGACCGTGTACGAACTGGTCTGATCCATCGATTCCGCGTACAGGTTCGGATCCGCCTCGGTCACCGCCGCGACGTACTCCTCGGTCGTGGTCCCCGGGTCGAGCCGGACCTCGTACCGCATGCCCGCGTCGAACTGTCCCGAGTCGACGCCGAGTCTGTCCATCGTGTCCCAGTCGGCGTAGACGACCTGGTTGGCGCTGCCGACGATCGCGCCGACGACCGTGACCGTCGTGCTGCGGCCCTCCCATTGCACGGTGAGCACGTCACCGAGCTCGATGTCGTTCCTCGTCATGAAACTGGACGTCACGACGGCGTCGTCGGCGTCGTCGAGCCAGCGTCCGTGGACGAGCTGTTCGGTGAACCCCATGTCGGAGGAGTCGCCCCGGATGAACCAGGTGTCCACATCGGCGAATCCGATGGTCGTCGCCGGGACGCGGGCGTTCGTGGTGACGTTCGACGCGCCCGGCAGCGACGCCAGAAGCCTTTCCACGTCCTCGTTCTCGTACCCCGGGGCGGCCTCTCCCGGTCGTGCGTCGACCTGGACGACCACGTGTGCCGACTCGTGCCGCTTCGCCAGGGTGTTGAGTTCGGTCACGGATGCCGCGAGCCCCATCGCGAGCGTCGTCGTCGACCGGTTCTCCTTCGCCGGTCTCGACATCGGCGCTCGGGTGATGGGCGAACCGCGACCGTTGCCCGCCGGGATCGACATGACCGCGTATCGGATAATCCAGGAGGGACTGACCAATGTGTTGAAACACTGTGGAGGATCGCCGGTGCAGGTGACGGTCCGATACACGGACCACTCGCTGCGGGTCGAGGTCCTCAACACCGGTCCCAGCGTGCTGACCGGGGGCTCGGCACCGTCACGACCCTCCGTCGATGGGGCGGGACGTGGCCTCATCGGCCTGCACGAGCGCGTCGCCGTCTACGGCGGTGACCTCGACGCCCGGCGTCGACTCGGCGGCGGATTCCGGCTTCGGGCGCGACTTCCCTTGGGGCGGCCATGATGGACGCACCCTCGCCGCGTGTTCTGGTCGTCGACGACCAGGCCCTCGTGCGCACGGGCTTCCGGCTGATCCTGACAGCGCGGGGCATCGACGTCGTGGGCGAGGCCGCCGACGGAGTCGAGGCGGTCGCGGTGGCCGACCGGGTCCGCCCGGACGTCGCCCTCCTCGACATCCGCATGCCCACCATGGACGGATTGGAGGCCGCCCGCCGCATCCTCGCCCGTCACCCCGAATGCCGGGTCATCATGCTGACGACCTTCGACCTCGACCGGTACGTCTACGCCGCGCTCGCCGTCGGAGCGAGCGGATTTCTGCTGAAGGACGTCACTCCGGAGCATCTGGCCGCCTCGGTGCGGCTCGTCTGCACGGGTGACGCGCTGTTGGCGCCGTCGATCACGCGTCGCCTGGTCGAGCGGTTCGCGTCCGGTTCGGGTTCGGGAGTGATCCACCGGGACTTGACCGCGCTCACGCCTCGGGAGCGAGAGGTGTTGACGCTCATGGGACGCGGACTGTCCAACTCGGAGCTGGCGGAGGAGCTGACGCTGAGCGAGGCCACCGTGAAGACGCACGTCGCCCGCATCTTCGCGAAGCTCGACCTGCGTGATCGCGCTCAGGCGGTCGTCCTGGCCTATGAGACTCGGCTCGTGTCCCCGGGGGACGCGCGGAACTGAACAGGTGTCGCCGGATGACCCCTTAGGGATCGTCTGTCTCGGACGTCAACGCGTCCCGCACCGCCATCAGGGCGAAGCCGAGCAGGTTCTCGCCGCGCCAGGCCGAGGGAGTCGCGACGGCCGGGTCCGTCGGCGCGAGTCCGACGCCCCAGATCCGGTCGACGGGGCTGGCCTCGACGAGGACGCGGGGAGCGGTCGACACGAGATAGTCGCGCAGGTCCGGGTGCTGCCCGAACTTGGCGCGATTGCCCGCGACGACGATCTCGTATCGATTCCGGATCCACAGTTCCTCCTCGAAACCGCTCACGAGACGTCCGAGTCGCTTGGCGTGCAACGGTTCTCGCGCGTCGATGACTCTCTCGCGGGTGGCGTCGTCGCCGAAGAGCCTGGCCTTCTCGGCCATCATGTAGCCCTCGGCGTGGTGGTAGCGCACTCCGTGGACGTCGAAGTCGACAGGCCACCACTGGCTCAGCACCCACTGCCCCGGGTGGTCGGCTCGGGCGGTGTGTCCCCAGAACGGCAGCATCGGTGGCAGGGCGTCGTCGATCTCCGCCGTGAGCAGCGCGTCGAGCGCGGCGGAGGGGTCGGGGTGCGGGTCCATGCGATCACGTTAGCCCGGTTCGCGGCGTCCGCGCCGCGTCGTTCATCCGTCTTTTATGGATCGAATGATCGGTGAGCGCGGATCGCGGAATGTTCCGTCCAACCCGCCTGGCCCATCCCCGGCGTTGGTGCTGGAATCGGGGCGATCCGGGCCCGACGGCTTCGGGTCGTGACGCCCGCCCGCTCGGCCGGGCCCAGCCGGAACGCTCTCGCCGACCGGTCAACCCGGATCGCGGGATCGCGTCCCGGCAATCCTGACTTGCGAAAACGCCTTGCGGGGGAATCCTCGGTAGGTGAGCATGACCGTTATGGCTGGAACCAAGTACCCCGACATGTGGGTGGACCCCGAGGACGATCCCCGCGAAAGCGACGCCGTATCGCTCGGGGACGAACGCGCGACGATCATGGAGTACATGCGCACACAGCGACTGACGCTGGAACTGAAGTGCTCCGAACTGGACGCCGCAGGAATGGCGAAGCGGTCCGTCGAGCCGTCGACGATGTCGTTGCTCGGCATCGTCAGGCACATGGCCGACGTCGAGCACTCCTGGATGCGGCGCATTATGGACGGTCAGGACATCCCCCGGTTGTACTTCGATCCGGAGGACCGCGACGCCGACTGGAACGGCGCCGTGGCGGACCCCGTCGTCGTCGACGAGGCGTGGGCGAAGTGGCGCACCGAATGCGAGTTCACGGACGCCTTCGTGGCGAACGCCCCGGACATGGGGATGGTCGACCCGAAGGGTGAGGTGTCGCTGCGAGACGTGCTCATCCATCTCATCGAGGAATATGCTCGACACAATGGACACGCCGACTTGATCCGCGAGCGCGTCGACGGCCGCACGGGCCAGTAACGCGGAAAATCCGACTGGACCGACGCCGCGAGTCGTCGGTCCAGTTCGTCTCAACCGTCGACGGACAGTGGCAGGCGGACCGTCTCGAGTACGTCGTCCTGGTCGATCAGGCGCAGGAGTTCGGGCGGTCCGGAAACCTTGGTGCCCCACAGGTCGTAGTCGGTGTAAGTCAGCCAGGCACGATCGGCCGGCCAGAGGTTCGACGGCCCGAACTCACCGTTCAGTTCTTCGAGGGCGTCGAGGTCCCCGAGCCGACCGCGGTATACCCGGTACTCGTCGTATTCGCCTGTCACGCAAGGACAGTAGTGCGCGAACACCGTCGTCCGGGGGTCGTCGAAGCGCGCCAGTACGGTGGCCAGTCGCCGAAAACTGTCCCGATCCATGCTGCCCTCGGTGGGCGGCAGGATCGACTCCGGCCAGGACCCGTCCCGTCTCACCGACGGGAACGCCCGATACGAGGGATACAGGCCCGGCGGGACGATCGGGTCGCCGATCCGCTCGGCGAGTTCGCTCCAGAGGAGCCGCCGCCATCCGGCACCGGGATGTGCCGACCAGCCGAGACCGCCACCCGGCACGATCAGTTCGGGGTGGTCTCTCTCGTCGTACGAGCCGAATCTCCATGGCTCGGTCGTACCGTCGGCCAAGTCGGCCCGGTGCCGTTCGTGATGGGTTCGTGCGCTCGGGGTCTCGTTCTCGTACATCGCGTTGAGAATCCACAGCCCGTCGGGCGTGCCACCGGGATCGAAGCCGGTGACCTCCGGTCCGGTGAGCTCGACGAGCCAGTCGATCTCAGCGCCGTCACCGACGGTCCAGCCACGCCTCAACGCCTTGCCCCGCCTTCCTTTTCCGTTCCCGCACCTGTTCCCCGGTTCCGTTGCCTCTCGCCTTCGCCCACGGCTCCCCCCGCCCACTCCGCTTGGTTGGGCAAAAGTTCCGCTTGGTTGGGCAAATGTCGGAAACAGGCGCGTTTTCGCAATTTGCCCAACCAAGCGGAGTGTTTAACCAACCAAGCGGAACCCCCTCCGGGTGGTAACTCGGAGGGGGTCGGCCGGAGAAGTCGAGCACGTGCTGAAGGGTTCGAGTAGCCGGACGTTCGTTTCCCGGTCGAAGCGAACGGGCGGCGTCGGTCGCCCCGCACGCGCTCGGCCGGGTCAGTCGGCGTCGATGACCTTGACGTCGTCGGGGTTCTTCTCGGTCTGCTTGGGGACCGTTGCCGTCTCGGCGTCGTCGCTGAGCAGCCCGAGGTCGCCGAGCAGACGACTCAGGTCGATCCCGGTGAGGTCCTTGCCGAGCTGGAGGCCCTGGGCGACGTTGCTCGCGACGTTCTTCGTCAGGCTCGACGCGCCGTCGGTGGAGATGACGGTGAGCTTGTCGATCGACTCCATCGGCTTCGACGCCTGCTCGACGACGGCCGGGAGCACCTTGATGAGCAGGTCGAGGATGGCGGCTTGGCCGTACTGCGCGAAGGCGTCGGCCTTGGCCCGCATCGCCTCGGCCTCGGACTGTCCCTTCGCGAGGACGGCCTTCGCCTCGGCGGCGCCTTCCGCGATCACGGCCTCCGCGATCGCCTCACGGCGGGCGCGTTCGGCTTCACCTTCTTTGGCGCCTTCGATCGCGGCGGCTTCCGCGAGCGAGGTACGGCGGGCCTTCTCGGCCTCACCGAGCAGTCGCGCGGTCTCGGCCTCGGCCTGCGCCTCGGCGACTGCGGCCTGACGACGCGCCTCGGCGTCGAGGATCGCGGTGTTCTTGCGCGCCTCGGCGTCGGTCTCCATCTCGTACCGCTTGGCGTCGGCCGGTTTGCGGATCTCGGTGTCGAGTTGGCGTTCCTTCAGCTCGGCGTTGCGTTCGGCGACGGTCTGCTGCGCCTGGAGGATGTTCTGGTCCTGCTCGGCCTGGGACAGCGGTCCCGCCGCGGCCGACCTGGCCTTGGCGGCGTCGATCTCGGCCTGAACCTCGGCGCGCTTCAGCGCGAGGTTTCGCTCCGACTCGGCGATCTTCTCCTCGGCGCGCATGCGCTCCTGCTCGGACGCCTGCCTCGCCTGGGCCTCGGCGATCGCGGCTTCCTTGGCGACGCGGGCGGCTTCGGGACGACCGAGGTCGTTGAGGTAGCTGCCGTCGGTCGTGATGTCCTCGATCTGGAACGTGTCGAGGACGAGGCCCTGGTGAGTCAGCGAGCTCTCCGCCTCGTCGGCCACGTTGCTGGCGACGGCGGCCCGATCACGGATGATCTCCTCGACGGTGAGCTGTCCGACGATCGAGCGGAGCGCGCCGGACATGACCTGCTCGGTGAACTCCTCGATCTCGGACTGCTGGTGCAGGAACCGCTGGGCGGCCGCCCGGATCGATTCGACGGTGCCGCCGACCTTGACGATCGCGATACCCTCCGCGCTTATGCGAACGCCCTGCTTCGACACGCCACCGGCCACCCGAACGTGGATCTTCCGGCTCGACAGGTCGAGTCGGTAGAGCCGCTGCACGACGGGCAGGACGAACACCGAGGCGCCCATGACGACCTTCTGGCCGGACAGGTCGGTGGCGATGGTGCCGTCGGCGGTGACGGTCTTCTTTCCCTTGCGGCCGGTGACGATGAACGCCTCGTTCGGGCCGGCGACCTTGATGCGGGACAGGACGAACCACACCAGGATCAAGGCGAGGACGACCAGGCCGATGATGGCCCAGGAGAACGGTTCCATGTTTTCCGTGCTTTCTGTTGACGTGTGTTTCAGCTGGTCGGCAGAGCCGGTGTCGTCGGTTCCACGAGTACGGTCGTGGCCGACTCCGCCTCGATCACGAAGACCTGTGTCCCTTGTTCCATCGGGGTTTCCGCGCGGGCGCGCAGTTTGACGGGCTGGCCGGCGAGCAGGACGCGGACTTCGCCGGGACGTTCCGCCGTGATCGGGGTGACGACCACCCCGATGGTCCCCAACAGACTGTCTTGGTCGGGGGTCGTGTCGGTCGGCATGTGCATGGCGGCGCGCGTGAGTCGCCAGGTCAGCCACGCGGCGGGCACCGCGAACAGCAGGCCGATTCCGACGCCGATGAACGCCCGCACGCTGCTCGAGCCGGGCGCGAGATACGACCCGATCATGCCGCCGAAGCCGAGCGCGGAGACGAAGCCCGCGACGACGGGCAGGGAGAACACGCCGTCGGCGACGTCGACGTGGAACAGGTCGCCGAGCAGGATCGACAGGACGAGGGCGGCGATTCCGACGCTGCCCATGATCAGGAACACCGTGGTCATGGCATCCACCGGGACAACTCTCTTCTGATTCTTGCGGGCGAAACCACCATATCCATGCCCGGCAAGCCCGTGACATGGGCAAATCGGTCGATCTCCAGGCGACGCGTGGATACCCCTAGGGGGTATGATGGGCGTCACGCGGCCGAACGCTTGCGGGCGAGTCGGTCGGGGTGTTAACTTCAGGACGTCCAGGAGATACCCCAGGGGGGTATCCGAGAAATGTGGGAGATGCCATGTGCCAGACCTGTGAGACGACCGCCACCGACGCCACCGCGACCGAGACGCCCGTCGGCGTCGTCACCAGCTACACCGTCGAGGGCATGACCTGCGGCGGCTGCGCCAACACCGTCGACCAGCACGTCACCGGCGTACCCGGAGTCCTCTCCGTCGCGGTCGACGTCGCCACCGGGCAGGTCACCGTCACCACCGACGGCCCCGCCGACGACGCGGCGATCTCCGCCGCCGTCACCGAGGCCGGATACCGCGTCGCCGCTTGACGGCGTGGGGCGCGCCACCCGGCGCGCC
>NZ_CBCRZX010000020.1:0-2499 GCF_965137155.1 Stackebrandtia soli | reverse complement strand
GCCCACACCCCGCCCCACCGCACCCGGCGAGCAGCCGAGGCACACTGACAACGAGGCAATGAGATGAAGACCGAAACGAACATCATCCAATTGGACATCGGCGGCATGACCTGCTCGTCGTGCGCGGCCCGCGTGGAGAAGAAGCTCAACAAGCTCGACGGCGTGACCGCCAGCGTCAACTACGCCACCGAGCGGGCCGTCGTCACGCTCGACACGGACGTGCCGACCGAGACCCTGATCGGCGTCGTCGAGAAGACCGGTTACACCGCGAGCCTGCCCGCGCCGCCCGCTCAGAGCAAGGACGAGGACGCCCCCGACCCGGCGCTCTCGGTGCTCGCCGGGCGCGTCTTCATGTCCCTGGCGCTGGCGATTCCCGTCGTCGCGATCGCGATGGTGCCCGCGTTCCAGTTCCCCGGCTGGCAGTGGACGTCACTGGTGCTGACCCTGCCCGTGGTCATCTACGGCGGTTGGCCGTTCCACGCCGCGGCCTGGACGAACCTGCGCCACGGCGCCGCGACGATGGACACCCTCGTGTCGATCGGCACCCTCGCCGCCACCGCCTGGTCGTTGTGGGCGATGTTCTTCGGCAAGGCGGGCATGATCGGCATGACCCACGCCTTCAGTTTCGCCATCGAACGCGGCGACGGATCGATGAACGTCTACTTCGAGGCCGCCGCCGGAGTCACCGCGTTCGTCCTACTCGGACGGTACTTGGAACACCGGGCGAAGCACCGCGCCACCAGCGCGCTGCGGGCGCTCGCCGACATGGGCGCCAAGGACGTGGCCGTCCTCCGCGACGGCGTCGAGGTACGCGTTCCCGTGGCCGACCTGGCCGTCGGCGACCTGTTCGTCGTCCGTCCGGGAGAGAAGATCGCCACCGACGGCGTCGTCACGGCCGGGCATTCGGCGGTCGACGAGAGCATGCTGACCGGCGAGTCCGTTCCGGTCGAGGTCACTGTTGGCGACACGGTCGCGGGCGCCACCATCAACAGCGGCGGAAGACTCACCATCCGCGCCACCGCCGTAGGACGCGACACGCAGCTCGCGCAGATGGCGAAGCTCGTCGAGGACGCCCAGACCGGCAAGGCCGCGGTCCAGCGCCTCGCCGACAAGATCTCCGGCATCTTCGTTCCGATCGTCATCCTCATCGCGCTCGGCACGCTCGGCGTGTGGCTCGCGACTGGTTCGGGCCTGACCGCCGCGTTCACCGCCGCCGTCGCCGTTCTCATCATCGCCTGCCCGTGCGCCCTCGGGCTCGCCACGCCGACCGCGCTGATGGTCGGCACCGGACGGGGAGCGCAGCTCGGCATCCTCGTCGGCGGTCCCGAAGTGCTCGAACAGACCCGCGCCATCGACACGATCGTCCTCGACAAGACCGGCACCGTCACCACCGGAAAGATGGCGCTGACCGAGGTCATCACCGCCGACGACGCGGACGAGGCCGAGGTGCTCGCCAAGGCCGGCGCGGTCGAGGCGGCCTCGGAACACCCGATCGCCGCCGCGATCGCCGCCTCCGCGACCGAACGCTTCGGTTCGCTCGCCGACGTCGACGCCTTCGACAACATTCCCGGACGGGGTGCCACCGGCACCGTGGACGGACTCGACGTCCTCATCGGACGCGCCAGCCTGCTCGCCGAGCGCGGGATGCCGCTGCCCGACCGTCTCACGGAACGTCAGGCCGAGGCCGAGGCGCGGGGCAACACGGTCGTGGCGATCGGATGGAACGGTCGAGCGCAGGGCCTGCTGGTCGTTTCCGACCAGATCAAACCGACGTCGCGGCAGGCCGTCGCCCGGCTGCGTGAGCTCGGCTTGACGCCGATCCTGCTGACCGGCGACAACACCGCCGCCGCTCGGACCGTCGCCCGTGAGGTCGGCATCGACACCGTGCACGCCGAGGTCCTGCCGAAGGACAAGGTGGACGTCGTGTCGGCGTTGCAGGCGGAGGGCAAGGTCGTGGCGATGGTCGGCGACGGTGTCAACGACGCCGCCGCGTTGGCCAAGTCGGACCTGGGCATCGCGATGGGAACCGGCACGGACGTCGCGATGGCGGCGAGCGACCTGACGCTGGTGCGCGGCGACCTGCTGGTCGCGGCCGACGCGATCCGGTTGTCCCGCTCGACGTTGCGCGTCATCAAGGGCAACCTGTTCTGGGCCTTCGCGTACAACGTCGCCGCGATTCCGTTGGCGGCACTCGGTTTGCTGAACCCGATGATCGCCGGTGCGGCGATGGCGTTCTCGTCGGTGTTCGTCGTCGGCAACAGCCTTCGGTTGCGCCGCTTCCGCTGACCCGCCACTCACCACCCACGCTCACCACCCACGCTCACGACTCACGCTCACGACTCACGCTCACCACGTACGGACGGCGCCCGCCGAGCTCGACGGGCGCCGTTTCCATGCTTTCGCTTGGTTGGGCAAAAGTTCCGCTTGGTTGGGCAAATTGCGAAAACACGCCTAATTCGAACATTTGCCCAACCAAGCGAGACGTTTAACCAACCAAGC
>NZ_CBCRZX010000019.1:0-79361 GCF_965137155.1 Stackebrandtia soli | reverse complement strand
GGAGGGAGGGGAGCTGCGGAGTCGTTCTAGGGGGTCGCCGCCGCTAGTGCGTGGTAGGCGGCGAGTGCGTCGGCGATCGTGCCGTCGACGCGGAGCCGTCCAGCGTCCAGGTACAGGCCTCGGGTGCAGAAGCGGGTGAGGTCGGTGTCGTTGTGGGACACCAGTACCAGCGTCTTTCCCTCGGCGAGCATGGCTTCGATGACGGCGTGGCATTTGCGGCGGAAGCGGGTGTCTCCGACGGCGAGGGCTTCGTCGACGAGCAGGATCGGGTGGTCGAGGCGGGTGATGACGGCGAAGCCGAGCCGCACGCGCATGCCCGACGAGTAGTGCCGCATCGGGGTGTCGATGAAGTCCGCCACCTCGGCGAAGTCGACGATCTCGTCGAAGGCCGCCCGCAATGTCTTGCGGCTCATGCCATGAAGACCCGCCACCATCTCGACGTTCTCCCGGCCGGTGAGGTCGTCGGCGAAGCCCGCCGACAGCGCGATGAGTGGGGCGACGCCGCCGCGCCGCGTCACGTGGCCCTCGTCCGGGATGAGCACCCCGGTGATGAGCCTCAACAGTGTGGACTTTCCGGTGCCGTTGGAGCCGAGGACGCCGACGGCCTCGCCGGGTTCGATGTCGAAGTCGAGGTGTCGCAGCGGCCAGAAGTCCGTGGTGCGGGGTGTGCGGTCGCGGCGGTGGATGAACAGTTCGCGCAGCCGTCCGCCGGACCGTCCGCCGCGCGTGAACCGGACGCCGAGATCGCGCGCGGAGATGATCGCGGTCATGACCGGGCCCCCTTTCTGGCGGCGACCGTTGACAGCAGGGCGTCGGCGACTCGTCCGCGCCCGTCCCCGTCGACGGCGGCCCAGGCCGTGGCGCGCAGGCGATCGAGTCGATTCGGGGAGGTCAGCAGGGCCCGCAGGGTGTCGCGCGTTCCGACGGTAGCCAGTTCGTCGAGGCCGCCGAGGCCGACGGCGAGCCCGGCGTCGATGACGCGGTTGTAGCCGAGGCGCTGGTTGTCGGCGACGCGGACGAGGGCCGCGGCCGCCCCGAGACAGAGGATCTCCCATGTGGAGGTCCCGGCGGCGCTGATGACGAGGTCCGATCGGGCGATGAGCCGGGGGAGCTCGCTCGTCGGATCTATCACCGCGATCGTCTGCCCCGCAGCGGGAAGGACGCGTTCGAGTTCGCGGCGTCGGGACTCGTTCGCCGCGACCATCACGATGTCGGCCGGCACGCCCGTCTCGGCGAGCAGCGCCGCGACGACCGGGGCCGCGCCGTAGGCGTCCGTTCCGCCGAAGACACCGAGGATGGACGGTCGCTGAGAGAGGTGCCGGAAGCGGGGCGCGGTGGGACGTCGATCGAGGATCGCGTCCGACAGCAGGACGTAGCGCAGCCCGGCGAGGCGTAGTGGTGCGGTTGTGTTGGTGTGCGGGGAAAGGCCGTTGGGTGTGGTCGTGGGGGCGTTCGGGGGCGGATCGCCGGGTTCGACGCGCAGTGGTGCGGTTGTGTTGGCGCTGTTGGGAAGTCCGTCGGGTTCGGGTTGCGCGTGGGGGGTCGTGACCGTGTTCGGCGGACGGTCGTCCGTTTCGAAGCGCGCGGCGGTTTCGGTGCTCGGGGAATCGCCGCCGTGGTGGTCCGGCGTTCTCTCCGCGCCGAGGTTCTGATCGAGGTGGATGTCGGCGAGCTGCCCGCGCGTGTCACCGTCGACGATCGCGAGGACGGCACAACCCCTGTCCCGCAGCACGACCGCGCAGGTCGGGTCCAGTGTGTACGAATCGAGCACCCAGCCGTCGAGACGGTGCGCGGCCGTCGCGGCGAGCATGTCGTCGGGGGTGGACGGCGGTGGGTGCGGTCGGTGACCTGCGGTCGCGAACCGTTCGGCCAGCCACGGCACCTCCGAGGGGTCTACGAAGAACTCGACCTCGACGTCGCGTCGTCGGAGTTCCTCGGCGAGGGCGAGACAGCGCGTGGCGTGCCCCGTTCCGATGGCGGCCCCGGCGTCGCAACGGACGCCGATCCGGGTGGGGGTCATCCGTCCTCCAAGGCTTTCTGTCTGATGTGGGCGTTCAGCGCGCTGACGGCGGGGTTCGCGTCGAGCCAGGCGGTCACGGCGGCCACGGACGGCATGCCGTCCCCGAAGTGCTCGGCGATCGCCGTGAGCAGGCTCCAGTCGTCCGGGGTGTCGAGCGTGAGCCGGTGGTGCGCCCGATTGGGGGCGAAGGCCAAGCCGAGCGTCGTGTACACCTCCGGGTGTGTATATACATAGGACGTGACGTGGCTGCGATGGTGGCCGGTCGCCTTGCCGCCCAGGGATCGCAGCGCGTCGGCGGTGATCACCTCGACGTCGAGCCCGCGCGGGAGGGTGCCGCCGAGTCCGGTGCTGACGTAGTCGACCCGGGCCGCCCCGAAGACGCGGGCCGTCGTCGCGATGATGTCCGGGTCGAGCAGCGGGCAGTCCGCCGTGAACCGCATGACCGCGCGAGCCGGGTACGCGGCGAGCGTTCCGAGGAACCGGCCGAGGACGTCGTCCCGGTCCCCACGGTGGCAGGCGAGGCCGAGCCGATCCGCTTCTCGCGCGATCGCGTCGTCCTCGCCGTCGGTGGACGTGGCGATGACGAGCTCATCAACGGCACCACCGGCGAGCGCGGCGCGCACGACTCGTTCGAGGACGGTGCGTCCCGCCAGTGAGAGCAGGACCTTTCCCGGAAGTCGGGTCGACGTCATGCGCGCCTGCACGATTCCCAGCAGCTCAACGGTCATCGGGACCTCCGATATGGATTGTCGACGTTCGTGGGTCGCCGAAGGACCGAGCCGTTCGGGGTGGACTCGATTCGAGGGCGAGTCGCTTGAGGACGAAGCAGGGCGTCGCCCCGGGCGCTCGTCGTCGTGTGCGTCTTGACGTCGGTGCCCGTGCGGGCAGTCGATGCCGGTCAGTCGTCATCGCGGGACCTCCGCAGGCCTCGGGCCTTGCGGAACACCTTGCGCGCGTCCGCGCGGGCGGCACCGGCGATGAGCCGCAGCAACCGGAGCAGGCGGCCGAAGAACGTCGCGCGATACAGCGCGAGCTCCTCGTCCAGCTTCGCGATCGCCAGGTCGCGGGACGCGAGGATCTGCGCTTCCCATTCGGAGCGCTCCGTCAGGCGGTCGAGTTCGCGCCGAGTGGCGCGCCAAGCCATCCACAGTTGACGATAGCCGTTCTCCGAGACCGGCGGATCCGTCGCGGCCAGACGGTTCAGCCTGTCGCGCAAGGCCTCCACCTCCTCGCCCGGCAGATTCCGTTCGAGGGCGCGAAACCGCACCTCTAGGTCGATCGCCGCCGACAACGCAGCGGACTCGACGCGGGCGCCCGCCGCCCCGGCGAGCATCGCCGTGAGCGCGACCGCGTCGGACGTGGCCGTCCACGGGTGCGGATGGGCGCCGCCGATGAGTGTCGCCGCGAAACGGTGCAGACAGCGCGCGATCACGACGTCGACGGGTGTCGGCGTCGTGAGCCGCCAGGTCGGTTGCCGCAGTACGGGAGTCCCGTCGCGGAGCGCGATGCCGTCGAGGGTCGCGAGTGCCGCCGCACCCGTCACGACTTCGTTCGCGGCGCCGGCGCGCAGCCAGGTGACGACGGCCCCGAGCAGTCGCCGAATCGTCGGCCGGTCGGCGTCGGCGCAGGCGGCGAGCAACAGCGACTCCACGGACGGGCCGCCCACCACGGACGCCAATCCGTCCGGGTCGCGGACGATGTCGCCCACCCCGCCGCCGCACTCCAGCACCGTGGCGCCGTCGTCGTCGACGCGGTACGACAGTCGATGCCCCGGCGCGGCCCGGTCGCTCACCAGTATCGGCGGCCCCACCGGCGCGGTGCCCTCCCGGTGCGCGTGGGTGAACCATCCGGTCGCGACGTCGGGCACGCGACCGGTGCGGATGGCGACGCCGAACAACGCCGACGCGTCACCCAGTAGGGAGGGACGTTCGTCGTCGCGAACGGCCTCGGACATGAGCGCCGCCAGGTCATCCGAGTCGACGGAGGCGGGGCGACGTTCGACGAGCAGTGTCGCCGGTTCCACGCCGAACGCCGACCACGACCGGGACGGGCGCAGACCCGCGTCGGTCGTGGCGATCAGCAGCTCGGCGAGGGACTCGGGAGGCCCGGCGCCGTCATGGCCCCGCGCGATCGGGCTGCGGTCGAGGCGGTCGAGCAGCTGCAAACCGACCGGATTCGACTGGTACAGCAGGATTCCACCGCCGTCGGCGACGGCCCCGCACAGTCTCCGGAATGAGTCCCGCCATGTCGTCGTGGGACTCTCGCTCGATTGAAGACGGCCGAGCCCGTCAGCGGCGACGACCAGGTCGAAACGCCCGCGCAGCGGCTCCGGGACGCTCGCGGGGGCGGCGTCGTCCGCGTCGTCCGGGGCCGGGAGCGCGTCGAGCCCACCGACCACCATAGAGACCGTCGGATTCCGGCTCGCCGAGGCGGCCGCGTCGCGAGTGGACCGCGTCAACCACGTGACGCTCGCGCCCGCGTCGGTGAGGGCGTGGATCGTCGCGTCGTCGTGCGGCCCCGCGACGAGAACGCGAGCACCCACCAGTGGCAGGCCCGACAACAACGCCGCGACGGGCGGACCACCGGCGCGGACTCGACGATCGCCGGGACCGTGGACGGCCGTGCGCGTCAGCAGGGGCGTCGAGTTCATGCAAGCTCCTTCACGGTGCGGTCGTGAGGATCCGCCGCACCCGCTCTCTCGTCCATCAGGGACCATCCGAAAAGTTCAGTGAGCTCCGGCGGCGACACCACGTGGTCCACGCCGAGTTCGACGGCCGCGATCCGACGCGCCGTCGCCACGTCCGCGGCCGGGCCGAGCAGTTCCGGCCACTGTCGACAGATGCGGGCGTGGCCGCCGTACTCGCCGTCCTCGTCCTCCAGGACCATCGGGTCGCCGTAGACGGCCGGCTCGCAGCCGGCGGCGACGCCGTAGAACAACGCGCTCGACACCCGATTCGACGCGACCCGGCGAAACCGCCGCAGCGTCTCGCGCTGCCGGTGCAGGAACGCCGGATCGGTGTCCCGCCACCAGAACCCGCGATAGCCGTGACACACGACGTCGAAACCCGCGCGTTCGTACAACCGCCGGATGCGTCGGTCGCGATACTCGAACCAGTACAGGCACACCGTCACCGGTTCCGTTTCGACGGAACGGATCTCGGCGATGAGCCGCCGATGATCCCCGGTCACCTCCTGTGCCTCGTAACCGTGGAACGGGTACCAGATCGTCCCTGCGCGCTCGCCTTCGCGCGGCGCGGGGAACGGCTCCGGCGCGTAGTCGAGTCCGGCCTCGGCGCGCCGAGGAGGGGCGTCGAACGACGACCACGTCGGAGCTTCCCCGGTCTCCGTCGAATGGAGCCGGGACGCGTACTCGCCCGGCAGGTACAGCCATGGGGCGCCGATCGCGATGACGTTCGGACGGCCGACGCGCAGTGCGCGGAGCCGTGTCGCGTCCGACCAGACGAAGACCGGTTCACCGTGGACGTACGGGGTTCCGGGCCCGAGGCCGTCGCCGATGTTCCAGCCGTGTTGCAGGTAGCCGCGGATCGGCGGTGACTCGACCCCGATCCCGCAGTAACGCGCCAGGATCGCGGCGTGTCCGTAGAAGTGGTTGGCGTGATGCATCGATCAACCTAGAATCGTCCATAGTGTTTCGATCACGCGATCCTGGTCCGCGTCGCCGAGGTCGGCGTACAGCGGCAACGACAGCTGTTCGCCGTAGAACGCCTCCGCCTCGGGGCAGAGCCCGCGCCGGTATCCGGCGTCGGCGAACACCGGGTGCCAGTACACCGGCAGGTAGTTGACCTGGACGCCGATCCCGGCGGCGCGCATGCGTTCGTAGACCTCCCTGCGGCGGCCATCGTGGACGCGGATCGCGTACAGGTGCCACAGGGGATCGACGTCGCCGTGCCGGGCGGGCAGTCCGACGCCCGGCAGCCCCGCCAGTCCGACGCCGTACCGCTCGAACAGCCGCGCTCGTCGCGCCTTGAACGAGTCCAATCGGGATAGTTGGCTGCGACCCAAGGCGCACAGCACGTCCGGCAGTCGATAGTTCAGGCCGAGTTCGGCGACCTCCTGGTGCCAGCCCCCTTCATCGCTGTCGCGCAGTTGTCTCGGATCGCGGATCAGGCCGTGGGTGCGGAACCGTTGGGCCCGCGTGTGATGGCTCGCGTCGAGCGCGGCGACTGCTCCTCCCTCGGCGGTCGTGAGGTTCTTCGTCGGGAAGAAGGAGAAGGTCGTGAGGTCGGCCAACGAGCCCACCGGACGGCCTTTGTAGAGCGAGCCGATCGCGTGGGCGGCGTCGGACACGAGCGTCACGTCGTGCGCGTCGGTGACCTCTCGGAGCCGGTCGTAGTCGCCGGGGTGGCCGGCGTAGTCGACGCACACGACCGCGCGGGTCGCGTCGTCGACGAGGGCGGCGGCGGCGTTCGGGTCGATCGTCGCGGTGCGCGGATCGATGTCGCAGAAGCGGACGGTCGCACCGCGCGCGATCGCCGTGGCCGCCGTCGCGACGAAGGTCATCGGCGGCATGAGCACGACGTCGCCCGGGCCGATGCCCGCGGCCGCGTACGCCGTGTGCAGCGCGGCCGTGCCGTTCGAGACGACGGTGCATGCGGCACCGGTGACGGCGGCGAGGTCGGCCTCGAAGGCCGTGACCTGGGGGCCGGTCGTGAGCCAGTCGCCGGACAGGACCGCCGTCACGGCGTCTATATCGGACTGGTCGATCGATTGTCGCCCATAAGGAAGCATGGTGTCCCTTCGCGGCGCGCGGCGCGCCCGCTGTGAGTCGATAGTGGATTTTGTGCGGCTCGAAGCGAGTTCCGAGGCCCCGCTCGAGGAAGGTCACACGGGCTCGCCGAGCATGACGCGCAACTGCGCGACGCTCAACCACTGGTCGTTGTTGTCGGAGCGGTAGTTGAACTTCTCCTCGACCGGAACGCCGTCGGTGGGCGGGGTGTAGCCCCATTCGGCGATCGTCGGCTGGACGACGTAGCGGTCGTCCAGCATGAGCGTGCGGTGCGCGTCGTCGCCCGCGATCATCTCCTCGTGCAGCTTCTCGCCGGGCCGGATGCCGATCTCGTGCGTTCCACTGCCGGGGGCGACGGCCTCCACCAGGTCCATGATCCGCATGCTCGGAATCCGTGGCACGTACAGTTCGCCGCCCGCCATCCGGTCGAACGAGCCGACGACGAACGCGACGGCCTGATCGAGGGTGATCCAGAACCGGGTCATTTCCCGGTCCGTGATCGGCAGGCTGCGGCCCTCGGCGGCGAGCTGCTTGAAGAACGGGATGACGGAACCGCGCGAGCCCATCACGTTGCCGTATCGGACGACGCAGAAGCGGGTGTCGTGCCCGGCGGCGTAGTGGTTGGCGGACACGAAGATCTTGTCCGCGACGAGCTTCGTCGCCCCGTACAGGTTGATCGGGCTGGAGGCCTTGTCGGTGGACAGTGCCACGACCTTCTTGACGCCGCACTCGATCGCGGCGTCGACGACGTTCTGCGAACCCACCACATTGGTCTGGACGTACTCGAACGGGTTGTATTCGGCCGTGTCGACCTGCTTGAGCGCGGCGGCGTGCACGACGTGATCGACACCGTGCATGGCGCGACGCAGCCGCTGCGGGTCGCGGATGTCGCCGATGAACCAGCGCAGCCGCTGGTCGTTGCCGAACAGTTGGCGCGCTTCGTACTGCTTGAGTTCGTCGCGGGAGAACACGACGACGCGTTCCGGCTCGCAGTGGTCGAGAACGTGACGGATAAACGTCTTCCCGAACGAACCGGTTCCCCCGGTGACGAGGATCGATGATCCCTTCAGAACGTTCACCTGTGGCTCCTTGCTGAGAATGAGAATGGCGAGGTCATGTCGCTTATGGATGGTTTTCAGGGTGTGATGACGCTGAGCCGACTGAACTCGGTGATCAGGTCGTAGCCGTCCCAGATCGCGCCGAAGTCGAGCGCGGTGCCCACCGGGACGATCCGGTCGACGCCCGCGATGGCGAGCGCCTCGGCGAAGGCGGGGAACTCGTCCCCGAACCCGAAGTGGGTGACGGTCTGGTCGTGTCGAGTGAGGAGGGAGGCGAGCGCGGCCCCGGAGGCCAGGTGCGCGTACGGGAAGACCCCGGGGCCGAGCCAGCGGCGCGGCGGTGGGGCGGTGGACGTCAGTCGCGCGGACGCGAGCCGGTCGCCGTCGGCGTACCGGAGGGCGTCGGCGTCACCGTCGGCGGCGAGCCGGTAGGTCTCGGCGCGGAGGCGGACGGCGAGTTCGGGGCGCGGTGTCGGGGCCTGTGCCGCGACCCGGGCCATCAGGTCCCGGTGGCAGGCGTCGGCGTCGTCGGCGACGCCACCGATCCAGGCGATCGCTCGCGGCGATGCGCACGCGGCCTGGTCGAACCAGTAGGCGTCGTTGCGGAGTCCGAGCGCGGTGGCGTCGCGGGTGGGGCCGTCGGCGGCGTGCCAGCCGTCGACGGAGAACGCCGCGTACGAGGAGCGGTCGGCGAAGGTGACGTCGCGGCTCCGCGGCGGCAGGGGCGCCTCCCGGATCGCGGCGATCGCGCGGTCGCCGCCCCAGATGACGCGCAGCGCGCACGCGGCGCTGAACGCGGCGGTCGCGGTGGCGTCGCGGTCGTAACCGACCATGCGTTGGGTGGCGGCGATGACAGGGTCCGCGTTCGCCAGCGAGTCGGTGAGGATTCGCAGCAGTGTCGTGGCCGCGGCGTCGGCGCGCGGGGAGACACGGACGACGTTGCTGTTGCCCGCCAACGCCGACAACGCCCAGGAGTAGACGAACAGCGTATCCACATTGGCTGGTGGAATGTGGAACACGAGTCCGCGGGGCAGTCTCGTCGTGCCGGGCGGTGTCGTGGTGCGGCGCAGGAGCGCCTCGATCTCGCCGCGGCGCAGGAAGAAGCCGAGCGCGGCGAGTTCCGGGTGTCGACGGGCGACGGTCGGGCGCAGCAGCGCCGTCGCGACGTCCGCGAGGTACGCCCGCACGCGTTCGTCCCCGAAGGACAGTGTGGTGTCGGTGAGCGCGGCCAGGGTCTCGTCGGCGGTGGTGTCGCCGGGGCTCGGGAACAGCGCGGTGAGGGTCATGCCGCCTCCTGGTAGGTGTCGCTGCACCCGCGCGCCTGCGAGCGCGGGAGCCGCCCGAAGACGCTAAAGTGCTTGCCGGGCCATGCGCCGTCGTCGACGCCGTGGACGACGCCGAGGTCCTCGGTCAGGAGCGCGTTGCCCGGGTACGAGCGGGGCAGTGTCGACACGACCTCGATGACGCCGGGCACGCCCACCGGGTTCTCCCGCCAGGTCAGCGGGTCTCGGATGACGACGTCGGCGTTGTCGGGGCTGTAGAGGTGCCCGTCGGGGCCCTCGAGGTGGATGACGCCGATCTGTTCGACCATCCCGTAGAAGTTGTGGACGTGTCGGAGGCCGGTCTTGTCGGCGAAGGAGCGGCGGAACTCGGTGTTGCCGACGGCCCGGTCGGCGAGTTTCTTCCACCCTCCCGAGTGGATGAGGATGCCGTTGCCGAGGTCCAGGCCCTCGTCGGCGGCGAGCCGGTACAGGTACTCCCACACCATGAACGTGAAGCCGAAGACGAGGAACGGCGCGTGCCCGTGCCTGGCGAGGAACGCCCGAACGCTCTCGGGGTCCGGCCGCCCGTGTTCGTCGAGGACGAAGGTGTGGTCGCGGCCGAGGTTCATGAGCCCGAGGACGCCGGCGCCGCGCGCGGAGAACGCGCGCCGCTTCGCGAGGGGCGCGCGCGAGTCGACGAGCAGCATCGGCAGGCGTTTCGGGCCGGTGACGGTTGCGAGCGTGGCCGCGAGGGCGCGTTGCTGCGCGGCGGCGGCCGGGGCGTCGAGGTGGACGCGGGAGACGTCGCCGGTCGTGCCGGACGAGGTGAGGACGGTGAACACCTCGTCCTCGGGGACGCTGCGCAGGGCGAGGTCCTTGAACAGCCGCACGGGCAGCCACGGCACGTCGGCGATGGCGGCGACGGCGTGGTCGGGCAGCGCCGCGAGTATCCGGTCGTACGGCTCGCAGTTGGCCCGGTGGTGTTCGACGAGTGCGGCGAGGGCGGGCGTCAGCGCGGCCTCGCGGGCGGCCTGGTCGAGGGTGAACATCGACGTCATCGGGTGGCCCTCCCGGTGTGGGTTCGCTTGTATCGCATGGGGAACGGCGTGTGAAGACAGGCGGGTTCGCCGGTCCGTCGTCGGGCGCGGGCTCCGGGCGTCCTGCCGAGTCGTGTCGTCATGAGTCGGCCTCCAGACGGCGGTAGTCGACCTTGCCGGTGGGGAGCACGGGGAGCGCGTCGAGCGGCCGGACGTCGAAGCCGGTGCCGTGCAGTCGCAGCGCCAGTTTGAGCCGGTCGCGGACGCGGCGGGTGATCGCGTTGTCGGCGCCGTCGCACCAGACGACGACGCGGTCGGCCGCCGGGGTGACGGCGACGGGGCGTCCCGCCGCGTCGGCGGCGATCGTCTCGATGTCGTCGAGGTTGACGCGGACGCCGAAGATCTTTCCGGTGCGGGCGCGGCGGCCCGTCAGCCAGAGGAAGCCGTCGACGTCGAGGTGGCCGAGGTCCCCGGTGGCGAGGACGCCGCCGAGGTCGTCGCCGCGCGCGAGGTCGGCGGCGTCGCACGCGTACCCGAGCATCACGTTCGGTCCCGTGTAGACGATCTCGCCGGTGACGTCGGGTTCGGTGGTGAGCGCGCCGGACTCGGTGCGGACGGCGATGTGGCCGCCGGGGATCGGCAGTCCGGCCGAGCCGAGCTTGGTCGGCAGCGCGGAGGCGGGCAGCACCGTCATGCGCGCGGTCGCCTCGGTCTGTCCGTACATGACGTGGAGGACCGCGCCCGCTTCGGCGGCTGCGTCGGCGAGGGCGGCCACGCGCGTCGGTTCGAGTCGTCCGCCCGCCTGGGTGAGGGTGCGCAGGCTCGGATGGCGGCGCGGCTGCCAGCCGATCCGGTCGAGGAGCCGGTAGTGGTGCGGCACACCGGAGAGCGAGGTCGCGCCGTGCGCGTCGACGGCGCGCCAGAACTCGTCGGCGAGGACTCCGCCGTCGGCGAGGAGGACGGTGGCGCCGGTCGTCAGGTGCGAGTGGAGGACCGACAGGCCGTAGCTGTAGAACAGCGGGAGCGAGGTCGGCGCGACGTCTTCGGGCGTGATGCGGAGGGCTTCGGCGATGGCGCGCGCGTTGGCGGTGACGGCCGTCGTCGACAGTCGCACCAGTTTCGCCTCGCCGGTGGAGCCGGACGTGGCGAGCAGCAGCCCGAGGGCGGGATGGGGAGCGGGTCCCGCTGGGGCCGTTCGGATCCAGGAGTCGCCGTGCCGGGCGTATCCGTCGATGTCGCGTCCGTCGACGCCGTTGAGCGCGGCGGGGGCGAAGCGGTCGGCCCACGATCGGACCGTGTCTCCGGGCAGGTGGGGGTCGAGCAGCGCGACGGCTCGCCCGGACGCCACCGTCCCGAGATAGTCCACAACGGAGGCCGTGGTCGGGGTGATGCCGTGGAAGACGATTCCGTTCGGGAGCGCGGCGGCCCGGCGCGCGGCGGCGTCGATCGCGTCGCGCAACGCCTGCCCGCCAAGGCGTTCGCCCGTCGCGGCGTCGATGAGGGCCGCCGTCGGCGCGGCCAGCCGGAGACCGGTCACAGGACGAGCCCCCCGTCGACGCCGAGGACCTGGCCGGTGACGAACGCCGACTCGTCGCCGGCGAGGAACCTGATCACGCGAGCCACGTCGGCGGGGGTGCCGAGCCGCCGCAGCGCGGTGTCGTCGACGCGGCGCGCGACGAGGTCGGTCGGGAGGTGCGCGATCATGTCGGTGTCGATGAGCCCCGGCGCCACCGCGTTGACGCGAACGCCGCGCGGGCCGAGTTCCTTCGCGGCCGAGCGCGCGATCGTCGCCACGGCCGACTTCGAGGCGGCGTAGGCGGTCTGACCGACACTGCCGCGTTCTCCGACGATCGACGCGAGCACGATGACGCTGCCGGAGCGGCGCCTGGTCATCGCCCGCGCGGCCGCCTGGACGCACGCGATCGTTCCGGCGACGTTCACCGACAGCAGCGTGTCTACGGACTGCGGCGTGATCATCCCGAGCAGGGCGTCGTCGAGGACTCCGGCGTTGGCGACGAGCACGTCGAGCCGCCCGTGACGCTTCGCGGCGGCGGCGATCGCGCGCCCGGTGTCCGCGAAATCGGTGACGTCGAGCGCGATCGAGTCGGCGGTGACACCGTGATCGGCGGTCAGTTTCGCGGCGCGCGCGGCGGAGGCGTCGACGTCCCGTCCGGCGACGATGACGTGCGCGCCCGCCTCCGCGAGCGCGTCCGCCGTCGCCGACCCGATCCCACGGGTCGCGCCCGTGACGAGCGCGACGCGACCGGACAGGTCAGTCATCGACGCCCAGCTCTTTCAGCATCGTCGTCGCGACGGTGAAACTGCTCAGCCCGATCACCTGGTCGGTGTCGAGCTGTACGTCGAACTCGTCCTCGATCGCGGCGACGAGGCTCATGTGCCCGAGGGAGTCCCATTCGGGGATCCCGCGATACGTCAGTCCGTCGACGGGTGTCGCCGGGTCGAGTTCCAGGCTCGCGATGAACACGTCCGCGAGGCGCTGCGTCAATGCCATGGGGGTCAACTCTCATCGATAGGCGAACGGGTTAATTGTCGGTACCGGCCGGGTTAATGGCGGGTGTCGCACCGGGAACGAGCATTTCGACTTTATGGAATACGTGTCCATTGAGGTGTGTATGCTCGATCGCGGGTCGAAGTATACCGATCAGAATAATCGCGGAACCGGGGTCTCGGAATGTGCTAGGTATCGTTGGAATTCGATGTATGTTCGGTAAACAACCTGGTAGACAGGCAATCTGATGCGATGGTTTGACGCGCGTTAACGTTGGATTTGATTGTCGTGAAGGTTCTTTACTCGCGTTGTTCATGTATTCGTCTCACGCGATTAATAATGGATTGATTCATTAAAATTCGGGGCGTGACTCTCCTCAGCGTCATCGTCCCGGTATATCGCGTCCAGGGATTCCTCGGTGAATGTCTCGACTCGATCCTGACCCACGAACGCACCGATATCGAAGTGATCGCCGTCGATGACTGTTCCCCCGACGGCAGCGCGGCGATCCTGCGGCGGTACGCCGCGCGCGACCCCCGCCTGATCGTCACGTCGACACCCCGCAACGTCGGGCTCGGCCCGGCCCGCAACGCCGGACTCGAACTCGCCCGAGGCGACTGGGTGTGGTTCGTCGACAGCGACGACACGCTAACGCCCGGCGCGATCGACGCCGTGTGCGACCGGCTCACCGCCGACGGCCCCGACGTCCTGTTCGTCGACTACGCGAAGACCTACCCCGCGCGTGAACCAGAACCTTCGCAATGGGCGGACCTGCTGCGCCGCCACCCCCCACCCGAGCGCTTCGACCTCGCGACGTGGCCGCACGTCATGGAGGTGATGAACGCCGCCTGGACGAAGATCGTGCGACGCGACCTGCTCCTAGAACACGACCTGACGTTCCCGCCCGGGTGGTACGAGGACATTCCGTGGACGTACAAGCTCGTCCTCGTCGCCACGTCGATGTCCATCCTCGACAAATGTTGCTACCTGTACCGTCAGCGCCGCAGCGGATCGATCACCGCCACCGGCGGCCCGCGCCACTTCGAACTGTTCGACCAGTGGGCGCGGCTGTGGCAACGCGTCGACGACGCCGACGCGAACACCAAGGCCCTCATCTACCACCGCATGGTGTGGCACTACCTCCAGGTCGTCGGCAACGACCAACGCATCCCCGCGCGCCTGCGGCGCGAGTTCTTCCTCCGCGCGGCCAGCGACTACCACCGTTACGGCATCGACGTCGCCGCCATCCCCGTCGGACTCCGCGAACGCGTCAAACGCGGCATCCTCCGTAACCGTCGATACCGTCTCTACTGGACGATCCGAGCCCTCGGGCGGCTCGCTCGGGCACTCCTCCGGCGCACCCCGGCGCCGCCCGCCTGCGCTACGCCCTCGCCCGTCGCCTCCCCGTCGACGCGAAGCTCATCGCCTACGTCGCCCAGGCCCCCTCCGACACCCCGAGCGACCTCGCCGCCGTCCGCGCCCGGCTCCGGCAGACCCACCCCGCCGCACGACACGTCTGGTTGCACGGCGACGCCACCGACCCCGCGGCCCTGCACGCGCTCGCCCGAGCCCGCCATGTCCTGTGCGACACCGACCTCCCCGCGCACTACCGCCGCCGAGCCGGCAGCCGCGCCGTCCGGTTCTTCCCGCACACACCCTTCACCCCGATCGGCCTAGACCGAACCGACGAGGCCGACCGCGACGAGGTTCTTCGCCAAGCCGACGCCCTCGACGCCCTCGTCGTCGCCGACACGCACACCGCCGCGACCGTCGAACGCGCCTACCAGCCGACCTCGCCGATCCACACCACCGGCACCCCCACCACCGCCGCGCTGACGACGCCCCGCGACCCCCGCGCCGCGAAACGCCGACTCGGACTCGCCCCGGACGTCACCGTCGTCACCCACCTCACCGGCGAACCGGCGACCGACCTCGACACCCTCACCGCCGCGCTGCGCGACGTCACCATCCTCATCGGACACCACGCCGACGGCCTCGCCCGCTTCCCGGCGCTGCCACCGGCGGCCACCCTCGACGACGCGCTCGCCGCGACCGACGTCCTCGTCACCGACCACGCGAGCGCCCTCGCGCCGTTCCTGCTCCTCGACCGTCCGATCGTGCTGCGGCCCGACGACGTCCCGCGCTTCGACCCTCCGCCGGGCCCCGTCGCCACGACCACGGCCGAACTCGCGGCCGCCATCCGCGTCGCCGCCGACGCGGAACACCGACAGGCGAGATACGGCCTGCGTGACCGCCTCGGCGTCACCGACAGCCCGGACGCGACGGACCACATCATCGCCGTCCTCCTCGCCACCGAGCCGCCGCGACCCTCCCCCGAGTCACCGGCCCCGGCCGAATCCGCCGTCGTCGAACGCTCCAAAGAGAACGTCTTACCGCCAGTGTCATATCCAGAAAGGACATACGACGTGCTCGCTTCGTCAGACCCCGAGCCGCGACTGCGATCCGCCGTCGACGCGGACGCCCCCACCGTCCTCACGTGGCGCAACCACCCGAAGGTCCGCGCCGCGAGCTTCACGACCGCCGTCATCTCCGACGCCGACCACAAGGCCTGGTGGGGCCGCACCGCCGCCGACCCGCAGCGGCACCTGTACCTGTTCACCTGGCGCGGCAACGACGTCGGAGTCGTCCACTTCGACGTGAACGGCGACATCGCCACCTGGAGCCACTACCTCGACGTCGACACCCTCGACCGCGACAACGAGCTCCTACCGGCGTGGCTCGAACTCGGCCGCACCGCCGTCCGGCACGCCTTCGACACCTGGCCGATCCGACGCCTCGACGGCGAGACGATGGCGTGGAACACGCCCGTCATCGCGATGAACCGCCGCTTCGGCGCCGACGTCACCCACTACACGACGACAGTCGACGGTCGGGACGTCGACGTCTGCGGCCTGTCCATCACCACCACCAACCGCCGCGTCTGACGGAGCCCCCGCGATCCGACACGGAGCGCGTCTCCGGCTCACTCGCCGCCGCTCGGCCACGTCACCACCGCGCACGATCCACAGCCGACACCACTAAGGAACCACCACATGCTCACCATCGACGGTCACTCCATCGGCACCGACCACCCGCCGTTCGTCATCGCCGAGATCTCCGGCAATCACAACGGTTCCCTCCCGCGAGCCCTCGAACTCATCGACGCCATCGCCGACGCCGGGGCCCACGCCGTCAAGTTCCAGACCTACACCGCCGACACCCTCACCATCGACAGCGACGCGCCCGCCTTCCGCATCGGCGACGACCACCCACTGTGGGGTGGACGCAACCTGCACGCCCTGTACGACCAGGCGCACACCCCCTGGGACTGGCACCCCGAACTCTTCGCCCGCGCCCGCCGACGCGGCCTCACCGCGTTCTCCTCGCCCTTCGACGCCGGCGCGATCGACCTCCTCGAACGGCTCGACGCCCCCGCGTACAAGATCGCCTCCTCCGAGATCGTCGACCTCCCGCTCATCGACCGCGCCGCCCGCACCGGCAAACCCGTCATCATCTCCACCGGGATGGCGAATCTCGCGGAAATCGACGCCGCCGTCCGCACGGTCCGAGCCACCGACAACGACCAACTCCTCGTCCTCGCCTGCACGGCGTCCTACCCGGCACCCGCGACCGACGCGAACCTGCGCCGCGTCCCCGCCCTCGCCGCCACCCTCGACGTCCCCATCGGACTGTCGGACCACACGGCCGGGATCGGTGTGCCCGTCGCCGCCGTCGCCCTCGGCGCCGTCGCCATCGAGAAGCACGTCACCCTCGACCGCTCCGACGGCGGCGTCGACTCCGCCTTCTCGCTCAACCCCGNCGAACTCGCCGNCCTCGTCACCGAGACCGCCCGAGCCCACGCCGCACTCGGAACCGCGCACATCGCCCCCGCGCCCAGCGAGAGCGAGGGCCTGCGCTTCCGGCGCTCGCTGTACGTCGTCGCCGACGTCGCGGCCGGAGACCCCGTGACCGAACACAACGTCCGGTCGATTCGACCGGTCGGCGGACTCGACCCGGCCCTCCTGCCAACCGTCCTCGGCCGCACCTTCACCCGCCCCGCGACCAGGGGCACCCCCCTCACCTGGTCCCTGATCTGACCCACCTCGGACGAGCCCCCGGCTTCGAGAACGGCGATGTCGACGAGGAACCGGCCGTTCCGACATCGGGATTCCTTCGATGACGAGTCAACGCAATCCACTAGGAACGTCGACGCCGGATTGACTACAGGGGAGTTGGAATGAACCGGGCGGCGCGATCGAACGGGTGACAAGAGGGGGAGTCCCCCGGGTGGGCGTGATTCGCGGGTGAGGGACATCGCCTCGTGCCGGGCGGATCGCGGGTCGGCCCGGTTCACATGGACTCGTCCAGGCATCATGGGGGACATGCAACAGTCCGAGGCCGTCGCCGCCGCGGCGCGACACCCGCGTGACCCCGAGCCGGTGCCGTCGACGAAGGCCGCCGCCGCATTCGCCCTTGGCCTCGTGGCGCTCGTGACCGCGCCCGTCATCGGCGGTGTCATCCCCGCCGTCATCGCGCTTCGTCTGTGCGATGAGGCGGACGCCGACATCGCCGAGTCGAACGGCTTTCTCCTCGGCGCGGCCCGATCCCGACGCGCGCGGTTCTTCGCGCGGCTCGCGTTCGGTGTCGCGGGCTTCGTCGTCGTCGCCGGAGTCCTGTGGTGGCTGTACCGGCTCGCGATCGCGCCCCCGACGCTGCCCACCGTCGACCCGAACGTGGACTGAGGCCATGACCGAATCAGGTTCCACCAACCCCAACGAACCGACCGACCGGCCGCACGAGGCGTGGCGCGGGCCGGACGGCCGCCCGCCGGAGCCGCCCGACGAGCGGTCGGTCTGGGCTCGTCCGTGCACGCCCGGCCATGACCCGTCCCCGGCCGCCGCGCCCGGATCCCCACCGTCGCACCCCGTTCCGCCGCCCGGCGAGGACGTGCGCGGCGGCGGGAGCGGATGGGCCACCCCCGGTTGGCAGACCGGCGTCCCCACTGGTCCCGCGCGATCGCATGTCCCACCTCCGCCGCCTCCCCCTCCGGGACAGCCGCCCGTCGGTTCGGGACCGCCGTCGTACCAGGGTCCGCCCGCGGGGCCGGGACCGTCGCCGCAGGGGCGACCCGTCTCACCACAGCAGCCGGTCGGGCCTCCTCAGGGGCCGCCCGCGGGACCCGCACCGGCAGCGCCGGGGACGACGCCGACGTTCCACGTCGCGCAGCCTCCGCCCGACCCCGAGGGCGGTGAGCCGGACGAACCGAGGACCCCGCCGCAGAAGCCGCCGCCCGCGCCGAGTTCCGCCACCAGCCAGCAGCTTCCCGTTCCGATGCCGCCCGTGACGCGGCCTCCCGCCGGTTCCGCCTACGGATATCCGGCGCGCTACTCCGACGCGCCGGGTTCCGGACGCTTTCAGTTGGCGTTGCCGCAGCTCGGCACGATCGTCGCGGGACCGGCGGTCGGCAGCCTCATCGCAGGCATCGCCGCGGTGATCGTCGCGATCGGGGTCGCCTGCGGCGGCCTGATCCTGGAGACGATGATCGCCGTCGCGGTGACCGTCCTCGCCGTGTTCTTCTCCGGCACGGCGATCCTGCTGGCGCTGTTGGCGTTCCGGCAGATCGGACGGGGCGGTGGCGAGTATCGGGGCCGGGGCATGGCGATCGCCGGGCTCTCGTGCGGCTGCGTCGGGATCGGGTTGGCGTTGTTGTTGGCCTTCGTGGTCTTCGCCATGAACTGACATCCTCAAAGGATCATTCGGTGACGGTCGGCGATCGCGGCCCGGCCGTGGTTCGTCGTGTCGGCGTCGGCGTTCTCTTCCGCCGCTTGGGAACACCGTGACGAACTACCCGGGCAAGGGCCGGATGGGCGCTGAGGTAAGGTATACGCCGGTGTGCCTTCCCGAGCGCCGTGATAACTCAACACCGTCAGCCTGCGGGGGCGATTAAGTGAGACCGCGCACGGCACGGCGATACCGCCGTTACCGGAGTTGACTTCGCCCGCTAGGGTGGGTAGGCTTTCCCCTCGTGCCCGGGCTCCGGCCTGGGCTGGCGTGCTGCCCTAGAGTGGCTGATTGGTTACTCGACACGCGGTGAGTGCGCCGCGTTCCACCTAACCCAATCGCGGTTTTGCCGCGAAACGGGTCGCGTCCGGGCCGACACGCCCGAGCGCGGGGGGCGGGCACAACCGTGCTCCACCAGGTGGGGTAACCCAAGCAGAAACCAGGAATTAGCCTCGGCCCTAAACCAGACGGGGCCGAAAGGGAGCGAGAGACCCGGTGCCAACGATCCAGCAGCTGGTCCGTAAGGGCCGCAAGGCCAAGGCCAGCAAGAGTAAAACGCCGGCGCTGAAGGGCTGCCCGCAGCGTCGCGGTGTGTGCACCCGCGTGTACACCACCACCCCGAAGAAGCCGAACTCGGCGCTCCGGAAGGTCGCACGTGTGCGCCTGATGAGCGGATTCGAGGTCACGGCCTACATCCCCGGACAGGGGCACAACCTCCAGGAGCACTCGATCGTGCTCGTGCGCGGTGGCCGTGTGAAGGACCTTCCCGGTGTGCGTTACAAGATCGTCCGGGGCTCACTGGACACCCAGGGTGTCCGCGATCGTAAGCAGGCGCGCAGCCGCTATGGCGCGAAGAAGGAGAAGAGCTAATGCCTCGTAAAGGTCCCGCACCGCGCCGACCCTTGATGGCCGACCCCGTCTACAACTCGATCCTGGTCACCCAGTTGATCAACAAGGTCCTGGTGCGCGGCAAGCGCCAGCTGGCCGAACGCATCGTCTACAGTGCCCTCGAAGGCGCTCGCGCCAAGACCGACACTGACCCCGTGGTCACCCTGAAGCGCGCTCTCGACAACGTGAAGCCGACCCTTGAGGTCCGCAGCCGTCGTGTCGGTGGCGCCACCTACCAGGTGCCCGTCGACGTCCGCCCGCCCCGCGCCACCACGCTGGGCCTGCGTTGGTTGGTCGACTACAGCCGCGCCCGTCGTGAGAAGACGATGGCGGAGCGCCTCATGAACGAAATCCTGGACGCCAGCAACGGGCTCGGCGCGGCGGTCAAGCGTCGCGAAGACACCCACAAGATGGCCGAGTCCAACAAAGCGTTTGCTCACTACCGCTGGTAGTGGAAACATGCCGTCGGCGATGACGAACACCGTCATCGACCGGCGGTTGGGCGGTTTGACGCACGGGTGTCGCACACCTTGGCCCCAGCCGCTGTTCCGTCTCCGGCGACTGACGGCTGCCGCCGTTGCAACGCACGGCGCATCGCGTCGGTAATACCAACCACGCTGGCGACAGCGACACAAAAACGAGAGAATCAGGATCAAGACAGTGGCTAAGGCCAACTCCGCCCTGGCGAAGCTTCGCAATATCGGCATCATGGCGCACATCGATGCCGGTAAGACGACTACGACTGAGCGCATCCTGTTCTACACCGGCATCACGTACAAGATCGGTGAGGTCCACGACGGCGCCGCCACGATGGACTGGATGGAGCAGGAGCAGGAACGCGGCATCACCATCACGTCGGCCGCGACCAAGTGCGAATGGGATGGGCACACCATCCAGATCATCGACACTCCCGGTCACGTTGACTTCACGGTCGAGGTGGAGCGTTCGCTTCGCGTTCTCGACGGTTCGGTCGCGGTCTACGACGGTGTCGCCGGTGTTGAGCCTCAGACCGAGAACGTGTGGCGTCAAGCTGACAAGTACCACGTCCCGCGGA
Source organism: Stackebrandtia soli (assembly GCF_965137155.1). Taxonomy (NCBI): domain Bacteria; kingdom Bacillati; phylum Actinomycetota; class Actinomycetes; order Glycomycetales; family Glycomycetaceae; genus Stackebrandtia; species Stackebrandtia soli. The sequence continues at coordinate 59,005 of NZ_CBCRZX010000019.1, read as the reverse complement.
TGTGCTACGTCAACAAGCTCGACCGCACTGGCGCGAACTTCTTCCGCTGTGTCGACATGATGAAGGAGCGTCTGGGCGCGAACACCGCCGTCCTGCAGATTCCGATCGGTTCCGAGGCCGACTTCATCGGCGTCGTCGACCTGGTCGAGATGAACGCGAAGGTGTGGCGCGGTGAGACGGCGCTGGGTGAGGACTACTCCATCGAGGAGATCCCCGCCGAGCTCGTCGAGCAGGCCAAGGAGTACCGCGAGAAGCTGCTGGAGACGCTCGCCGACATCGACGACGAGCTGGCGGAGAAGTTCCTCGAGGGCGAAGAGCTGACGGTCGCCGAGATCAAGGCGTCGATCCGCAAGGGCACCATCGACAACGCCATCAACCCGGTCGTGTGCGGCACCTCGTTCAAGAACAAGGGTGTTCAGCCCCTGCTCGACGCGGTCGTCGCGTACCTGCCGTCGCCGCTCGACATCCCGCCGATCCAGGGCACCAAGATGGACGGCGAGACTCCGGACGAGCGCCCCGCCGACGTCGACGCGCCGTTCGCGGCTCTGGCGTTCAAGATCCAGACGGACAAGCACCTGGGCAAGCTGACCTACGCCCGCGTGTACTCCGGCAAGATCGAGAGCGGCACCCAGGTCGTCAACTCGACCAAGGACCGCAAGGAGCGCATCGGCAAGATCTACCAGATGCACGCGAACAAGCGTGAGGAACGTAGCTTTGCCGAGGCCGGCGACATCATCGCGATCCAGGGTCTGAAGCAGACGACGACGGGCGACACGCTCTGCGACTCGAACGCTCCGGTGATCCTCGAGTCGATGGTCTTCCCCGAGCCGGTCATCGACATGGCGATCGAGCCGAAGTCGAAGGCCGACCAGGACAAGCTGTCGACCGCGATCCAGCGTCTCGCCGAAGAGGACCCGACGTTCCGCGTGCACACCGACGAGGACACGGGTCAGACCGTGATCTCGGGCATGGGCGAGCTCCACCTGGACATCCTGGTGGACCGGATGCGCCGCGAGTTCAACGTCGAGGCGAACATCGGCAAGCCGCAGGTGTCGTACCGTGAGACGATCACCAAGCGCGTCGAGAAGGTCGAGTACCTGCACAAGAAGCAGACCGGTGGTTCCGGTCAGTTCGCGCGGGTCATCGTCAACGTCGAGCCCATTCCGATGGGCGCGGAGAACCCGACCTACGAGTTCGTCAACAAGGTCACGGGTGGTCGTATCCCGAAGGAGTACATCCCTTCGGTCGACGCCGGTGCGCAGGACTCGATGCAGTACGGCGTGCTGGCCGGCTACCCGCTGGTCGGTGTGAAGCTGGAACTGGCCGATGGTCAGTACCACGAGGTCGACTCTTCGGAGATGGCCTTCAAGATCGCCGGTTCGATGGTGCTGAAGGAGGCCGCTAGGCGGGCCTCCCCGGCGCTGCTCGAGCCGATGATGGCCGTCGAGGTCACCACCCCGGAGGACTCCATGGGTGATGTCATCGGCGACATCAACTCTCGCCGTGGCCTGGTGCAGGAGATGGGGGAGCGGGGAACCGCTCGCGTCGTCAAAGCCCTGGTGCCGCTCAGCGAAATGTTCGGCTACGTCGGCGACCTGCGGTCGAAGACCCAGGGCCGGGCGAGCTACTCCATGCAGTTCGACTCGTACGCCGAAGTGCCGGCGAACGTGGCGAAGGAGATCATCGCGAAAGCCACCGGCGAGTAAGCGAAGCGAACTCGCAGTGGCTGTTGCGATGATCAGGCAAGCAGGGCATCGTGTCGGTTCACCGTCAGGCGGATCGAACGCGAGCGGAGCGAGCCGAAAGCCACCGGCGAATAGCCAGGCTTGAGTCGCTGTGACGGTTGGGCCGACCGAGCATTCCGCCCGGTTCATCCTCTGGGGTGAACCGGGGTCGGAGGCGAAGCGGCCCAACCGATCCACGAATAGCCATAAAGAACAGTGATGTCTCTCGTCGGACCGACGTCTGACGAGGGGATGTCGGCGCCTTGCGCGCGAGGCGAACTGCAATCCCGCAGCCCCACGTGGTTCTCCACGAGGGTCTGTACCTAGGAAATCGACGTACGAACCAACAGTCCACAGGAGGACACAGTGGCGAAGGCGAAGTTCGAGCGGACTAAGCCGCACGTCAACATCGGCACCATCGGTCACATTGACCACGGGAAGACGACGCTGACGGCGGCCATTACCAAGGTCTTGCACGACAAGTTCCCTGACCTCAACCCGTACACGCCCTTCGACGAGATCGACAACGCTCCCGAAGAGCGCCAGCGTGGTATCACCATCTCGATCTCGCACGTGGAGTACCAGACCGACTCGCGTCACTACGCGCACGTCGACTGCCCGGGTCACGCCGACTACATCAAGAACATGATCACCGGTGCGGCGCAGATGGACGGCGCGATCCTGGTCGTGTCGGCTACTGACGGCCCGATGCCGCAGACCCGTGAGCACGTTCTGCTCGCGCGTCAGGTCGGCGTTCCTTACATCATCGTCGCGCTGAACAAGGCCGACATGGTGGACGACGAGGAGATCCTCGAGCTCGTCGAGATGGAGGTCCGTGAGCTTCTGTCGGACAACGAGTTCCCCGGCGACGACCTCCCGGTCGTCAAGGTCTCCGCGCTCAAGGCTCTTGAGGGCGACGAGGAGTGGTCGAACGCCGTTGCGGACCTGATGAAGGCCGTCGACGAGGCGATTCCGGAGCCGGAGCGCGCCACCGACAAGCCGTTCCTGATGCCGGTCGAGGACGTCTTCACGATCACCGGTCGCGGTACCGTGATCACCGGTCGTGTCGAGCGCGGCGTGCTGCTCCCGAACGAGGATGTCGACATCATCGGCATCAAGGAGAAGCCGATCTCGACCAAGGTCACCGCGATCGAGATGTTCCGCAAGACTCTCGATGACGCGCGTGCAGGTGAGAACGTCGGTCTGCTCCTCCGCGGTGTGAAGCGCGAGGAGGTGGAGCGCGGCATGGTCGTGATCAAGCCGGGCACCGCCACCCCGCACACCGAGTTCGAGGCTCAGGTCTACGTGCTCAGCAAGGACGAGGGTGGACGGCACACGCCGTTCTTCAACAACTACCGTCCGCAGTTCTACTTCCGTACCACGGACGTGACCGGTGTCGTTACCCTCCCCGAGGGCACCGAGATGGTCATGCCGGGCGACAACACCACCATGAAGGTGGAGCTGATCCAGCCCATCGCCATGGACGACGGTCTGCTCTTCGCGATCCGCGAGGGTGGCCGCACGGTCGGTTCCGGCCGAGTCATCAAGATCGTCAAGTAGTACAGCGTCAGGTAACAGTGTCATAGCCGACATCGTGGCCCCCCAATCGGCGGCCGATCAACGGTGCGGCATAATGAACAGGTTGCGTACGTGGGGGTCGGCCCGTGTTGTGCCTTTAACGAGGTGCGACGCTGGCCGCCCCCACCCGCGCCCGGTCCTATCGGTGTCCGATATGGCCGGGCAATTCGGCGAATAGAGCCAGTAACCCCACGTTCTTCTGTGGGATGAGCCTGGCTCTTAATCGCGACACGCCCGACAGCGGGGCGCGGACGGCAGTGCTGCTGAGCACGGCTTTTGTTCGGCCCGGCATACCAGTGGGATGAGAGTAGAAGGAACATGGCGGGACAGAAGATCCGCATTCGGCTCAAGGCCTACGACCACGAGGTCGTGGACTCCTCGGCCCGCAAGATCGTCGAGACGGTCACCCGTACCGGCGCCAACATCGCAGGCCCCGTGCCGCTGCCGACAGAACTCAATCGTTTTTGCGTGATCCGGTCGCCGCACAAGTACAAGGACTCACGCGAGCATTTCGAGATGCGCACGCACAAGCGTCTGATCGACATCCTCGACCCGACGCCCAAGACGGTGGATTCGCTGATGCGGCTTGATCTGCCTGCCGGTGTCGACATCGAGATCAAGCTGTAGGGATTCCTCTAAAATGGACAGGCAAGTCAACGGGATCCTGGGTACCAAACTCGGTATGACCCAGGTCTGGGACGAGAACAACCGCGTCGTCCCCGTGACCGTCGTGCAGGCGGGACCGTGTGTGATCACGCAGGTTCGCACCTCTGACGTCGACGGGTACAGCGCGGTCCAGCTGGCGTTCGGTCAGATTGACCCGCGCAAGATCACCAAGCCGCTGAGCGGCCACTTCGCCAAGGCGGAGGTGGCGCCGCGGCGTCACGTCGTCGAGCTGCGGACGAGCGACGCCTCCGAGTACGGCAAGGGTGACGAGGTCACCGTCGACCGTTTTTCGGTGGGGCAGCCGGTCGACGTGACCGGTAAGACCAAGGGCAAGGGCTACGCCGGTGTCATGAAGCGTCACGGCTTCTCCGGCCTCGGCGCCGGTCACGGCGTTCAGCGCAAGCACCGTTCGCCGGGTTCCATCGGCGGCTGTGCCACGCCCGGCCGCGTCTTCAAGGGCCTCCGCATGGCCGGCCGGATGGGCGGCGTGCGGCACACCGTGCAGAACCTGACGGTTCACGCTGTGGACGTCGAGAACAATCTGCTGCTGATCAAGGGCGCCCTGCCGGGCCCGGCCGGTGGTCTGGTGCTCGTGCGCAACGCCGCGAAGAAGGGTGGTGCCGCATGAGTCTCGAACTCGTCGTTACCGACATCAACGGTGCCGAAGCGGGCACGGTGACGCTGCCGGCCGAGATCTTCGAGCGTGAGGTCAACATCCACCTCATGCACCAGGTCGTCACGGCGCAGCTGGCCGCGGCCCGTCAGGGCACGCACAAGGCCAAGACGCGCGCCGAGGTGGCCGGCGGTGGCAAGAAGCCGTACCGCCAGAAGGGCACCGGTCGCGCCCGTCAGGGTTCGACCCGCGCGCCTCAGTTCGCCGGTGGTGGCGTCGTGCACGGTCCCGTGCCGCGTGACTACTCGCAGCGGACCCCCAAGAAGATGAAGGCCGCCGCGCTTCGCAGCGCGCTGTCGGACCGCGCCGCCAACGAGCGCATCTTCGTCAAGACCGGTCTGCTCGAGGGCGACACGCCTAAGACGAAGGACGCGTTGAAGGCCCTGCGTGGCACGACTGAGCACGCGAAGGTCCTGGTCGTGCTCGACCGCGAGGACACCACGACGTGGATGAGCCTCCGCAACGCGCCGGACGTGCACCTCCTGCACGCCGACCAGCTCAACACGTACGACGTGCTGGTCAGCGACGCGCTGGTGTTCACCAAGTCGGCGTTGGAGACCTTCATCGCCGACCGCACGAAGGAAAAGGAGGCCGCGCAGTGAGCTCGGTGAAAGTGGCCGACCCGCGCGATGTGATCATCAAGCCGGTCATCTCCGAGAAGAGCTACGGCCTTCTTGAACTGAACAAGTACACCTTCGAGGTCCACCCGGACGCGAACAAGACGCACATCAAAGAAGCGATCCAGCAGATTTTCGACGTTCGCGTCGAAAGCGTCAACACGCTGAACCGGGCGGGCAAGCGCCGCCGCACCCGTACGGGTTGGGGCAAGCGTAAAGACGTCAAGCACGCGATCGTGACAGTGGATGGCGACGCGTCCCGGTTGAGCGAAATCTTCGGCGGCTCGGTCGCGTAGCGGCCTGAGACGGGAGTAGGAACTAATGGGCATCCGCAAATACAAGCCGACGACCCCCGGTCGCCGCGGGTCGAGCGTCGCCGACTTCGTCGAGGTCACTCGTGACACGCCGGAGAAGTCGCTGCTGCGTCCGCTGACCAAGACCGGTGGCCGTAACTCGCGCGGCAAGATCACCACCCGCCACCGCGGCGGTGGGCACAAGCGTGCCTACCGGTTGATCGATTTCCGCCGCCACGACAAGGATGGTGTGCCGGCCAAGGTCGCGCACATCGAGTACGACCCGAACCGCACCGCGCGCATCGCGCTGCTGCACTACGCGGACGGTGAGAAGCGCTACATCATCGCGCCGAAGGACCTGGTCCAGGGCGCCCTGGTGGAGAACGGCCCCAAGGCCGACATCAAGCCGGGCAACGCCCTGCCGCTGCGCAACATCCCCGTCGGTACCGTCGTGCACGCCGTCGAGCTGCGCCCCGGCGGGGGCGCGAAGCTCGCTCGCTCCGCCGGATCGGGAATCCAGCTGCTCGCTCGTGAAGGCAAGTACGCGCACCTGCGTATGCCGTCCGGCGAGATTCGGTTGGTCGACGTTCGCTGCCGCGCCACTGTTGGCGAGGTCGGCAACGCCGAGCAGTCGAACATCAACTGGGGTAAGGCCGGACGTATGCGCTGGAAGGGACGTCGTCCCACGGTGCGTGGTGTGGTCATGAACCCGGTCGACCACCCGCACGGTGGTGGTGAGGGTAAGACCTCTGGTGGACGTCACCCGGTGAACCCGCAGGGTAAGCCCGAAGGCCGTACGCGCACCAAGGGCAAGGCCAGCGACCGGCTCATCGTCCGTCGCCGTTACGTGAACCGGAAGCGATGAGGCGGGAGTCAACATGCCACGCAGTTTGAAGAAGGGTCCCTTCGTCGACGACCACCTGATGAAGAAGGTGGAGCACGCCGTCGAAACGAAGAGCCGCAACGTCATCAAGACCTGGTCGCGGCGTTCGACCATCACCCCGGAAATGATCAACCTGACGATCGCGGTGCACGACGGCCGCAAGCACGTCCCGGTGTTCATCTCCGAATCGATGGTGGGGCACAAGCTGGGCGAGTTCGCTCTCACCCGCACCTTCCGCAGCCACGACAAAGACGACCGTAAAAGCCGCCGGCGGTAAGCCGCCGCTCCCCGCTCCGGTGGGGATGATCCAAAGGACAAACGATGGCAAACAACGAGGCCACTACGGCCCCGGGCGCGCGGGCGGTGGCGCGGTACGTACGCGTCTCCCCGATGAAGGCGCGCCGCGTCGTCAACCTCGTTCGTGGCCTGCCCGCGAACGAAGCGCTGACGGTGCTTCAGTTCGCGCCGCAGGCAGCCAGTGAGCCGGTGTACAAGGTGGTCGCCTCGGCGATCGCCAACGCGGAGAACAACGAGAAGCTCGACCCCGAGTCGCTCTTGATCACCGAGGCGTACGTCGACGAGGGCCCGACGATGAAGCGTTACCGGCCGCGGGCGCACGGACGTGCGTACCGCATCCGCAAGCGCACCAGCCACATCACCGTGGTGTTGGAGAGCGTGCAGGCCGCGGGCCCCGCGCCGACGATGCGTCGCCCCAAGCGTCGCGCCGAGACCACCACCGCGCCGGAGACGACCGAGCGCCCGACCGCCGAGAAGGAGACCGAGTAATGGGTCAAAAAATCCACCCACACGGGTACCGCCTCGGCATCAGCGCTGACTGGACGTCCCGCTGGTACGCCGACAAGGCCTACGCCGAGTACATCGGTGAGGACGTCAAGATCCGCAAGCTGATGTCGCAGGGCATGGAGCGCGCGGGCATCTCCGAGGTCGTCATCGAGCGGACCCGCGACCGGGTGCGCGTTGACGTGCACACCGCGCGTCCGGGCATCGTGATCGGCCGCAAGGGCGCCGAGGCCGAGCGGCTTCGGGGCAGCCTGGAGAAGCTCACCGGCAAGCAGGTGCAGTTCAACATCATCGAGGTCAAGAACCCCGAGTCGAACGCCCAGCTCGTCGCGCAGGGCATCGCCGAGCAGCTCGCCAGCCGTGTGAACTTCCGTCGCGCGATGCGCAAGTCGATCCAGTCGGCCATGCGCAACCCGACGGTCAAGGGAATCAAGGTCGCCTGCAGCGGTCGTCTCGGCGGCGCCGAGATGTCCCGTTCGGAGTTCTACCTCGAGGGTCAGGTGCCGCTGCACACGCTGCGCGCCAACATCGACTATGGACTGTTCGAGGCTCGCACGTCCTTCGGCCGCATCGGCGTGAAGGTGTGGATCTACAAGGGCGACGGCATGGCTTCCGCCGCGCCGCAGGAGAACGTCCAGCGTCGTCGCGAAGGCGGCGGCGGACGCGGTGAACGTCGTGGCCGGGTGCGTTCCGGTGCGTCGGGTACCACCGCGACCGGTACTGAAGCAGGGCGTGCCGCCGCTGGCGGCGCGACGCAGAACCAGGAGGGCTGAGCACAATGCTTATGCCACGTAAGCCCCCGAAGGGCTTCCGTAAGCCACACCACCCGAAGCGTCGTGGTATGGCCAAGGGCGGCACGCGCGTGACGTTCGGCGAGTTCGGCATCCAGGCGCTGGAGTCGGCGTACGTGACCAACCGGCAGATCGAGTCGGCGCGTATCGCCATGACCCGTCACATCAAGCGTGGCGGCAAGGTGTGGATCAACATCTTCCCCGACCAGGCTCTGACGAAGAAGCCCGCCGAGACCCGCATGGGTTCCGGTAAGGGTTCGCCGGAGTGGTGGGTGGCCAACGTTAAACCGGGTCGTGTCATGTTCGAGCTGTCCTTCCCCAACGAGACAATCGCGCGGGAAGCGATGCGCCGTGCGATCCACAAGCTCCCAATGAAGTGCCGCATCGTGACACGTGAAGTGGGTGAGGTCTGATGGCGGCGGGAATCGAGTCCGCTGAGCTGCGCGAGCTCTCCGACGACGAGCTGCGTACGCGGCTTCGGGAGTCAAAGGAAGAGCTGTTCAACCTTCGGGTGCAGTCGGCGACCGGGCAGCTGGACAACAACCGGCGGCTGAACACGGTTCGCCGTGACATCGCCCGGATCTACACGATCATGCGTGAGCGCGAGCTGGGTCTGTCCGCCGCGCCGACGGAGGTGGCCTCATGAGTACTCAGGAGCGCGCGACGACTCGTAAGGTCCGTGAGGGCCTGGTCGTCAGCGACAAAATGGACAAGACCGCGGTCGTCGCGGTCGAGGACCGGGTCAAGCACCCGCTCTATGGCAAGGTCATGCGCCGCACCAAGAAGTACAAGGCGCACGACGAGAACAATGAGTGCGGCATCGGTGACCGGGTTCAGATCATGGAGACCCGACCCCTGTCGGCGACGAAGCGCTGGCGGATCGTCGAGATCCTCGAGAAAGCCAAGTAAGGAGATCCCGACGTGATTCAGCAGGAGTCGCGACTGCGGGTCGCCGACAACACGGGTGCACGGGAAGTGCTGTGCATCCGGGTTCTCGGTGGCTCGGGTCGCCGCTACGCGGGCATCGGCGACATGTTCGTGGCGACCGTCAAGGACGCCACGCCCGGTGCCGCCGTGAAGAAGGGTGACGTGGTCAAGGCCGTCGTCGTGCGCACCCGCAAGGAGCGCCGTCGCCCGGACGGGTCGTACATCCGTTTCGACGAGAACGCCGCCGTCCTCATCAAGGACGATGGGGAGCCTCGCGGCACCCGCATCTTCGGCCCGGTGGGCCGCGAGCTGCGCGACAAGAAGTACATGAAGATCATCTCCCTCGCGCCGGAGGTGCTGTAACCGATGAAGGTTAAGAAGAACGACCGGGTTCGGGTCATCTCCGGCAAGGACAAGGGCTCCGAGGGCAAGGTCATCGAGACCTACCCGAACGAGAACCGTGTTCTGGTCGAGGGTGTCAACCGGATCACCAAGCACACGAAGATCGGTCAGACCAACCGCGGTTCCAAGACCGGTGGCATCGTCATTCAGGAAGCGCCGATTCACGTCTCGAACGTGATGGTGCTCGACGCTGACAACCGCCCGACCCGGGTTGGCTACCGGCGCGATGAGGACGGCCGCAAGGTCCGCGTCTCGCGGCGTGAAGGCAATAAGGACCTGTGATGACAACGGCGACAGAAACCAAAGTGCTGCCGCGCCTCAAGGAGCGGTACCGCAACGAGATCGCGTCGGCGATGAAGGAGCAGTTCTCCTACGCCAACCCGATGCAGATCCCCGGTCTGACGAAGATCGTGGTGAACATGGGTGTCGGTGACGCCGCTCGCGACTCGAAGTTGATCAACGGCGCGTTGTCGGACCTGGCGACCATCACCGGTCAGAAGCCGCAGATGCGTCGGGCTCGGAAGTCGATCGCGCAGTTCAAGCTGCGCGAGGGCATGCCGATCGGCGCGAAGGTCACCCTTCGCGGCGACCGGATGTGGGAGTTCTGCGACCGACTCCTGTCGATCGCGCTGCCGCGTATCCGTGACTTCCGTGGTCTGTCGGACAAGCAGTTCGACGGTTCGGGGAACTACACCTTCGGCTTGACCGAGCAGTCGGTGTTCCACGAGATCGACCAGGACAAGATCGACCGCGTCCGTGGTATGGACATCACGGTCGTGACGACTGCGAAGACCAATGAGGAGGGCCGCGCTCTTCTGAAGCTGCTGGGCTTCCCGTTCAAGGAGAAGTGAGATGGCGAAGAAGGCGCTGATCCACAAGGCTGCGCAGAAGCCGAAGTTCGCGGTGCGCGCGTACACTCGCTGCCAGAAGTGCGGACGGCCGAAGGCCGTTTACCGCAAGTTCGGGCTCTGCCGGGTGTGCATTCGTTCGATGGCCCACCGCGGCGAACTGCCGGGCGTCACCAAAGCGTCCTGGTAGCAGATCGCACGAGGCGTCCCGAACCAACGACGTCCGCTCACGGTTCGTACGTCGCCGGTAGGTCAACCTGCCGGTCTCGTACGAGCCGTGCCGGTGCGTCCGGGTCGTTTCCCGTTCGATCCGATTCCTATTTCCATCGCTACAGGCCCCCCGACACGGGGGGAACCGGAGCGAGAAGGGTTACAACACAGCAATGACAATGACAGACCCGATCGCGGACATGCTGACGCGTCTGCGTAACGCCAACCGGGCCTTCCACGACGTTGTCGAGATGCCCCACTCCAAGATCAAGGCGAACATCGCCGAGGTCTTGAAGCAGGAGGGTTACCTCGCCGACTGGCGCACGGAGGAGCCTGGCGAGGGAGAGGTCAGCAAGAAGCTGGTCCTCGACCTCAAGTTCGGCGCCAACCGTCAGCGCAGCCTCGCAGGCATCCGCCGGGTGTCGAAGCCCGGTCTGCGGGTTTACGCCAAGTCGACCGAGCTCCCTCGCGTGCTCGGCGGCCTTGGCGTGGCGATCATTTCCACATCCCAGGGACTGCTGACGGACCGTCAAGCCCGCAAGCGTGGAGTGGGCGGGGAAGTCCTCGCCTACGTCTGGTAAGGGAGTAAGTACACATGTCTCGTATCGGACGTAAAGTCATTCCGGTGCCCTCGGGTGTCGAGGTGACCATCGATGGTTCGAACGTGCTGGTGAAGGGCCCCAAGGGCGAGCTGTCTCAGACGCTCGTCGCGCCGATCACCATCGCGAAGAACGAGGACGGCTCGCTTCAGCTGGCCCGTCCCAACGATGAGCGCCGCAACCGGGCGATGCACGGCCTGTTCCGTTCGCTGGTGGCCAACATGGTCACGGGCGTGACGGAGGGCTACAAGAAGAGCCTGGAGATCAACGGCACCGGTTACCGCGTTCAGCTGAAGGGCAAGGACCTCGAGTTCGCCCTCGGCTTCTCGCACCCGGTCGTCGTCACGCCTCCGGACGGCGTCAGCTTCTCCGTGGAGAAGCCGACCCTGTTCCACGTCGAGGGCATCGACAAGCAGGCCGTCGGCGAGATCGCCGCGAACATTCGCAAGATTCGCCCGCCGGAGCCGTACAAGGGCAAGGGCGTCAAGTACGTGGGCGAGCAGATCCGTCGCAAGGCGGGGAAGGCAGGTAAGTAAATGTCGGCCACGCTTTCCAAGCGTCGCAAGGGCGCTGGCCCCAGCGAGGCTCGGCGTGTCGCTCGCGGGCGTCGTCACTTCCGCGTTCGCAAGAACGTCTACGGCACCGCTGAGCGTCCGCGCCTGGTGGTCACCCGTTCGCTGAAGCACATCGTCGCGCAGCTGATCGACGACGACAAGGGCCACACGGTCGCCTCGGCGTCCACGATGGACTCTGCCGTTCGCGGCGGCGAGGGTGACAAGAAGTCGCTCTCCGCCTCCGTCGGCAAGCTGCTCGCCGAGCGCGCGACCGCCGCCGGTGTCGAAGCGGTCGTCTTCGACCGTGGCGGCAACGCCTACCACGGCCGGATCGCCGCCCTGGCGGACGCCGCTCGTGAGGGCGGCCTGCGCTTCTAGGGTCTTCGATGCGCGCGGGGGGAGCCTCGGCTTCACCCGCGCACCTTCGAGCCTCGTGGGGGAGCCTCGGCTCCACCCACGCGGTGCTCCTGGGATCTTCGATCCTCGTGGGGGAGCCTCTGCTCCACCCACACCCCCTCACCTGGATATTTTCCGGCGCCTCTCGGGTTCGCCCGAGGGGAGGGGGCCGTCTCTCCGTCATGGGGGGACTATCCTCCTCGGGGAGATTCATCTCCACTGAGGAGTGTTAGCGAGTCGGCGCGACGAGCGTCGGCGTTATAGCGAATAAAGGAAGGTATGCCTCATGGCAGCTGAAAAGCGCCAGGGTGGTTCCGGGGGTGGCGAAGGCCGTCGTCGGGACCGTCGTGAAGGCCGCGGTAAGGACGCCGCGGAGAAGACGCCGCACATCGAGCGCGTCGTGTCGATCAACCGCGTCGCCAAGGTGGTCAAGGGTGGACGTCGGTTCAGCTTTACCGCGCTGGTCGTCGTCGGTGACGGCAACGGTCAGGTCGGCGTCGGTTACGGCAAGGCCAAGGAAGTTCCCGCCGCGATCGCCAAGGGCGTTGAAGAGGCGAAGAAGAGCTTCTTCACCGTTCCCCGTATCAACGCGACGATCCCGCACCCGGTGATCGGCGAGGACGCGGCCGGTGTCGTGCTCCTCAAGCCCGCCAGCGCCGGTACCGGCGTCATCGCGGGTGGTTCGGTGCGTGCCGTGCTGGAATGCGCGGGCGTGCAGGACGTCCTGAGCAAGAGCCTCGGCTCCGACAACGCGATCAACATCGTTCACGCGACGGTCGCCGCGCTGAAGTCGCTCGAATCTCCCGAAGCCGTGGCCGCCCGTCGTGGGCTGCCCATCGAAGACGTCGCCCCGGCCGCCATGCTGCGCGCCCGTGCGGGTGTCGAGGGTTAAGGGGGACGAGACTGATGGCACGTTTGAAGGTCACGCAGCGTCGTTCCCTGATCGGCACCAAGCCCAACCAGCGCGAGACGCTGCGTTCCCTGGGCCTGCGCCGCATCAACGATGTCGTTGTCAAGGAAGACCGGCCTGAGATCCGCGGCATGATCCACACCGTGACGCACCTCGTCTCGGTCGAGGAGGTCGAGTAGCGATGACGATCAAGATTCACCACCTGCGTCCCGCCCCCGGTTCCAACACCGCCAAGACCCGCGTGGGTCGCGGTGAGGGTTCCAAGGGAAAGACCGCTGGTCGCGGTACCAAGGGTACGAAGGCCCGTAAGAACGTCCCCGCGGCGTTCGAGGGTGGCCAGATGCCGCTGCACATGCGGCTGCCGAAGCTGAAGGGCTTCCGTAGCCCGTTCAAGGTGACCTACCAGGTCGTCAACCTGGACAAGCTCGCTGAGCTGTTCCCGGATGGCGGCAAGGTCGGTCCGTTGGAGCTGGCGCGCGCCGGCGCGGTCCGAAAGGGCCAGCCGGTCAAGGTGCTCGGTTCCGGCGACCTGGGCGGTGTCAAGCTCGACATCACCGCGAACGCCTTCTCCGGCTCCGCCAAGGAGAAGATCGCCGCCGCCGGTGGTTCGACCTCCGTCCTCGGCAAGAACGCCTAACACAGCAATGTCGAGTGGGCCGGTTCGTCCTCGAACAACCGGCCCACTCGCGTTCTCGGGCGTGTCGTCCCCGGCCGTCTTCTCGGCCGTTCACGGGGAACCGTTGCCCGGACGCCGTTCGGCATCGCCGCGGCGCGATCGCATTGTTATGGGTTCGAAGCCCGCCGCCGAGCTCGGACTCGGTGCGGGCTGTTAGAGTCCCTCACGCGGCCCGCATGTGCGGGCTACCACTACACCACGCCCATCGCCACTTACCCCAGTGGCGGCAGTTGCTGGAGGAACCTGAGTTGCTAACCGCATTCTTCAGCGCGTTTCGGACGCCCGATCTGCGCAAGAAGATCCTGTTTACTCTGTTCGTCCTCGGGCTGTACCGACTGGGAGCCGCCCTTCCCAGTCCTGGCGTGTCGTACGGCAACGTGCAAGCCTGTCTCGGTACGGCCGAGTCGGATACCGGCGTCTTCACGCTGTTGAACATGTTCTCCGGCGGCGCCTTGCTGCAGCTGTCGGTTCTCGCGCTGGGCATCATGCCCTACATCACCGCGAGCATCATCTTGCAGCTGCTCACGGTCGTGATTCCCCGACTGGAGCAGCTGAAGAAGGAAGGCCCCTCGGGCCAGGGCAAGATCACCCAGTACACGCGTTACCTGACGCTGGGGTTGGCCATCCTTCAAGCTTCCGGCTACATCGCCTTGGCGCGTACGGGCACGTTGTTCAACAACAACCCGAACCCGGCGTGTACCGAGATCATCCCGGACACCTCCGCCATGGAGGTCGGTATCCCGATGTGGATGACGCTGACCGTCATGGTCATGGTCATGACCGCGGGCGCCGCCGTCACGATGTGGTTCGGCGAACTCGTCACCGACCGCGGCGTCGGCAACGGCATGTCGGTCCTGATCTTCGCGTCGATCGCCGCCCAGCTGCCCGGCCAGGTCTGGCAGCTGAAGGAGACCGAGGACAGCTGGTTCCTGTTCGGCGCGATCATCGCGGTGGGTATCGCGATCATCGCCCTCGTCGTCTTCATCGAGCAGGCGCAGCGCCGCATCCCGGTGCAGTACGCGAAGCGGATGGTGGGACGTCGCATGTACGGCGGCACCTCCACGTACATCCCGCTGAAGGTCAACCAGGCCGGCGTCATCCCGGTCATCTTCGGATCGTCGCTTTTGTACATCCCGACGTTGATCTCGCAGTTCTACCAGAACGACACCGACCCGCCCGCGTGGGTTCGCTTCGTCACCGACTACCTGTCCAACCCCGGCAACTGGGTCTACACGGTCGTCTACTTCTTCCTCATCGTCTTCTTCACATACTTCTACGTCTCGATCTCGTTCAACCCGAACGACGTCGCGGACAACATGAAGAAGCTCGGCGGATTCATCCCGGGCGTCCGCCCCGGCAAGCCGACCGCTCAGTTCCTTGAGCGCGTGCTGTCGCGGTTGACGTTCCCCGGTTCGATCTACCTCGGTCTGATCGCCGTTCTCCCGAACCTCGCGATCATCGCGTTCGGCGGAAACCAGGCGTTCAACCAGTTCCCGTTCGGTGGTACGGCTGTGCTCATCATGGTCGGCGTCGGTCTTGAGAGCGTCAAGCAGATCGAAAGCCAGCTAATGCAGCGCAACTACGAGGGTTTCCTTCGGTAAGGGGGACAGCGTATGAGGTTGGTTCTGGTCGGCCCGCCCGGAGCGGGCAAGGGCACGCAGGCGGAGTTCATCGCCACACAGCTGTCGGTACCGAAGATCTCCACGGGGGACATCCTTCGGGCCAACGTGACGGGTGGCACCGAGCTCGGTCTGGAAGCCAAGCGATACATGGACGCCGGTGAGCTGGTGCCCGACGAGGTCGTCATCAACATGGTCCGCGCGCGACTGGCGGAGCCCGACGCCGAGGACGGTTTCCTGCTCGACGGGTTCCCCCGCACCGTCCCACAGGCGCAGGCATTGGACAAGCTCCTCGCCGATCTCGGCACGGGCCTGGATCTGGTGTTGGAACTCGTCGTCGACAACGACGAGGTGATTCGGCGTCTGTCGGGTCGCCGGACGTGTCGCGGCTGCGGAAAGATCTGGCATGTCGAGTTCGATCGCACCCAGGCCGAAGGCGTGTGCGATCGCTGTTCTGGTGAGTTGTACCAGCGCGACGACGACAAGCCCGAGACCATCGCCAACCGGCTGAAGGTGTACGCCCGCGAGACCGCTCCGTTGATCGGTTTCTACGGCCGCACCGGCAAGCTGGTCGGCATCGACGCGACCGGTCCGGTCGAGGACGTGACGGAACGCGCCCTCGCGGTCCTGTCGTCCTACGAGGTGTGACGGTCGAGTGTTCGGTACCAAGAACAACATCCAGTACAAGACGCCCGAGCAGTTCGACAAGATGCGCGCTGCCGGTCTCGTCGTCGCGGCCGTCCATGACGCGATTCGTGGCGCGGTCGCGCCCGGCGTGTCGACGGGGGAGCTCGACGAGCTCTCCGAGACGGTCATTCGCGACAACGGCGGCATCCCGTCGTTCAAGGGCTACGACATCGGGCTCGGCCCCTACCCGGCCTCGATCTGTTCCTCGGTGAACGAGCAGGTCGTCCACGCGATCCCGTCCCGCAAGCAGGTGCTCCGCGAGGGCGACATCGTGTCGGTCGACGTAGGCGCCATTGTGGACGGCTGGCACGGCGACGCCGCGATCACCGTCGGAGTCGGCGAGATCTCGTCGGACCTGACCGCGCTGATCGCCGCCTGCGAGGAGTCGATGTGGGCCGGAATCCGCGCGGCCGCGACCGGGAAGCGCCTCGGCGACGTCTCGCACGCGATCGAGACGTCCGTGGAGGCGTCCGGCGATTACGGCATCGTGGAGGGCTTCGGCGGCCACGGCATCGGCACCGAGATGCATCAGGACCCGCACATCCTCAACTACGGCGCCCCGGGGCGCGGCGTGAAGCTGCGGACGGGCATGGCCCTGGCGATCGAGCCGATGATCACGCTCGGCAATCCCGAGACGGTCGACGACTCCGACGGCTGGACCGTGCGGACGGCCGACCGGTCGATGGCCGCGCACGTCGAGCACTCGATCGCGTTGTGCGGCGACGGGGTGTGGGTACTGACGGCACCGGACGGCGGTCTCGCCAGGCTCGGCGAGTTGGCCTCCGCGAAAGCCCGCGGCTGAACCGTTTTCCTCCGCTCCACAAGTGAACCTAAGTTCCCTTGTGGAGCTTTTCGGTAACGATTGGCGAACGGTTTCCGCGGCGCGTCTCGCCCGCTCGACGTGACGTCACCTTGGTGGCATGATGGTTGCATGTCCGATGACGCCCATCCGCCTGCCCCCGACCGGAGCGGTCAACGGGCCGCCGACTCCGACCGCAAGCTCACCGTCGACCGACTTCGCCACGCCCTGGACGAGGGTCGTCTCGACCTGTCGGAGTACGACGAGCGGATCGCGTCCGCCTATCAGGCGAAGACGTACGGCGATCTGGACAGGCTTCTCGCCGACATCCCGGGCACGGTCCCGGCCGGCCAGTCGGAGTTGGAGGCCGTCCAACCGGGCGCGGTGACGTCGCGGGAGGCGGTCGACAAGCGCCGCGCGCGGCGCCGCAAGGAGCTGCGGGGCATCTGGTCGGGTTTCGGTGGGGCGTTGATCTTCTTCACGGGGCTGTGGGCGATCGGCTGGATCGCCAGCGGCAACCCGCCGGGCCACTACTGGCCCGCGTGGATCGTCGGGATCTGGGGGATCGGAGCCCTGGCCTCCACGTGGTCCAAGCTCATGAACGACGACTGACGCGCACCACCACCTCTCCACCCTCGAAGGCTGAATGTGAACGATAAAGACAAGCTGCGCATCGGCGACAGCGATCGCGAAGTCGTGTCCCGGTTGTTGAAGTCGGCGGTGGACGAGGGCCGGCTGTCCCTCGCCGAGTACGACGAGAGGCTGCAGCGCATCTTCGAAGCGAAGACCGTCGGCGACCTGACGCCGATCACGGGTGACCTGATGGGTCTCGGTCGGACGGTCGTCTCGGTGCCCGGTGGCGATCTCGCGACGCCGGTCCGCACCGGGAAGGTGCGCCGGTCCGGCACGCCCGCGTGGATCAAGTGGATGTGGTTCGGCTGGTCGGTCCCCGTCCTGCTGTGCAGCGTCATCGCCGTGATCCTGATGGTGACGGGGGCCGATCAGGATCCGTTCTGGCCGCTGTGGGTCGCGGGACCGATCGGCGCGCCGATGCTGTCGGTGACTCTCATGGAGCGGTTCATGATCCGGCCCACCTTGGATCGTCAGCGAGCCGAGCGCGAGTCGCGCCGCGCCTTTACCAGCGAGTAGCGTGATTTTCGTGGGATATCTCAACGAGTTCGGCCCGTCCCTGTTCGGGCAGCACGTCAGTTGGGCCGAACTCGTCGGCCAGCTGTCGGCGATCGCGGTCGTGCTCATGGCCGCCAAACGCAGTCTGTGGGTGTGGCCGGTCCAGATCCTCGCGACCGTCCTGCTGTTCACGGTCTACAACGACGCCGGTCTGACGGGCCTCAGGGATCGACAGATCGCCATCTTCTTGATCTCGGCGTACGGCGCCTGGGCGTGGTGGCGGCACCGTAAGACGGTGTTCGGGGTGCCGGTGCGCAAGGCGAATCGGACCGAGTGGCTGCTGCTCATCGCCGCCATGGTCGTGGGGACGCTCGCGTACGGCTCGTACCTCCAGTGGACGGGCTCCTCGGCGTGGCTGCCGTGGCCCGACGCCTGGATCTTCATCGGTTCGATCGTCGCCTTCGCGGCGCAGGGACGTGGGCTGGCCGAGTTCTGGCTCGTCTGGCTCGCCGTCGACATCGTCGGGGTGCCGTTTCAGCTCAACGCGGGGCTGTGGTTCTCGGCCTTCGTGTACGTGATCTTCGCCGGGCTCGTGGTGCACGGCTATGTGACGTGGCTTCGCGCCGCCGAACGCGAGACGGAGCCCGTCGTCGAGCCCGCGCCGACCTGACGTCGGCACGGTGACCCGGATCGCCAGTCCACGCATGGCTTCCCGATGCGGGGTTACCGATTCGGGCACTCATCCCGTACCCTCGACCGAGATGAACGCCACCTCGGAAACGCCGCAGCCTCGAGGCTATTGGGGCGACGCCGCCGTCTTCTTTCGGTCGTGGATGCGGACCCCCGGCCGCACCGGCGCGGTCCTGCCGTCGTCGCGGTACCTCGCGACCGCCATGACCACCGTGCTCACCGGTATCGATGATCCCGATGTCGCGGAGCTCGGCCCCGGCACGGGTGCCTTGACGGAGGCGATCCAGGGTCGTCTGGGCGATGGCGGCAGTCATGTCGCCGTCGAGCTGAACCCCGAGTTCGCCGAGCGACTGCGCCGAAGATTCCCGAACGTCGACGTCGTCAACGACAGCGCCACCGAACTCGTGAAGATATTGGCGGAACGCGGTCGTACGGGCGTCGACGCCGTTGTCTCCGGCCTGCCCTTCGCGGCGTTCCCCGAGCAGCTCCAGCGGGACGTGCTCGACGCGGTCGTGCTGAGCCTGCGCGACTCCGGCGGCCCGTTCGTGACGTTCAACTACGTCGGCGCGTTCTCCATGCCGACGGCTCGGCGGTTTCGCGGACTGTTGGCGGAACGGTTCGCCCAGATCGAGATCAGCCGCCCCGTGTTGCTGAACATCCCACCCGCCTACGTGCTGACGGCCCGCGACCCGCGCTGACCACTCGCCCGCCTCGGGCATGGAAAGGGCCCGACCGAATGATCGGGCCCGTTGTCGTCACCGTCAGCCAGCGGCCGTCATCGCCTCTTCGAAGGCGGTGGATAGCGCGTCGGCATCGTAGTCGAGGATCGCGAAGGCGTTGCTCGTCCAGAGCCCCTGGATCTCGTGGCTACCCGGGATCACGGGAAATTGGACGGTGCAGGTCATGTCGACCTTCTTCGTGGTCTTGACGGTTTTCGTCGCCACGCACGTCTCTTCTCCGAGGGTGCTCGACTCGCTCGTCGCTTCGAAGACCACGAGTGCACGGTCCGACCTGTCGCCGTAGACGTGGACCTCGACCTCTACGACGAAGGTGCAGGTGAAGGAGGAGTGGCAGTCGTATGACTTCTGATCGGTCTTGACGTCGACGGTCGACGTGAGATCGAAAGGAGTCTCCATATCGTTCGAGACCTCCTGCAGCTTCTCACCGAGTTCCGTGAGTTCCTCGGCGTCGGGCGGGGTCATCAGAAGGTCCAAGCGCAGTGTCGTCCTGATGCGGGTCTGAGGGTCGGCGATCGACAATTCGACCCCCTCGACGCCAAGCAGTTCGTGCGGTTTTTCGGCGGCGACGTGGGTGTGCCCGCCCAGCGTGGGGATCGAGTACGCGGACACGCCATTGAACATCGCCGGAGCGGGCAGCTGGACCCGGAGGGCGTCGGTCTCCTGGAATTGCTCGAGCAGGGTTTCGGCGACGTAGGCGGGTGCCAGTAGCGCCCCAGGGTTGAACCACGACTCGGGGTCGACCTTGACCCACTTGTTCTTGAGCTTTCCCCCGCTAGGGAAACCGGCGTCGTTCCAGAACGAGGTCGTTGATCGAGCGAAGACGTCCTCGCCGTGCGAGATGATCTGACTGTCGTCGGCCTTCTTCGTGGTGAAAGTACCGTAGGACGTTCCGTTGGAGAAGGCGACGAACTCGATCGTTCGTGACGTGACGTTGTTTCCGAGAGCGGTGACTCCGACGTTGTAGCGGAGCATGTCGAGATCCGCGACGTCCTCGATGGCCGCGCCGAACATGTCGCGGGTGGGCGCGGTCGGGTCGACGAACTTCGCGGACGTGGTGCATCCAGTGAGCACCAGGACGGCAGCGCACAGCGACGCGCCGAGGAATTTACGCATAGGACACCTTGGTGAAGGGTCGTCGGACCGGGCGGGTCCGACGCCGGGCGGGATGCCACGCGACGACGGCGCCGGCGAGCGTCGCGATGGGACCGTTCAATCTAGCGAACGATGAGACTTGTGCGACAGCGGATAACGGGTGGTGGTGCCGGGGTGATCCCCGGACGTGTGACACGCCCGACCGCGGGGCGGCTGGTGTGGGGTTTTTGCGGAGAGTAGACTCCCTAGACGGCGCTGTGCGTCTTGTCCGTCATGCCTTGCGCGCTTCCACGGCGACGGACGCGGCTGGACGAAACAGTGTTGATCAGTATCGGATCCGAGAAGTCACGGTAGCGGAGGACATGCCGAAAAAAGACGGCGCAATTGAAATCGAGGGCCGGGTCATTGAGCCCCTCCCGAACGCCATGTTCCGGGTGGAGCTGACTAACGGTCACAAGGTCTTGGCGCACATCAGCGGCAAGATGCGTCAGCATTACATTCGTATCCTGCCCGAGGACAGGGTCGTCGTGGAGCTTTCTCCATACGACCTGTCGCGCGGGCGGATCGTCTACCGCTATCGCTGACTGACGACGACATCGAGTAGGACTCGTGAAG
The DNA here is from genome assembly GCF_965137155.1 of Stackebrandtia soli. Classification (NCBI taxonomy): domain Bacteria; kingdom Bacillati; phylum Actinomycetota; class Actinomycetes; order Glycomycetales; family Glycomycetaceae; genus Stackebrandtia; species Stackebrandtia soli. The sequence continues at coordinate 38,087 of NZ_CBCRZX010000019.1, read as the reverse complement.
GTTAAGCCGAGCGTCAAGAAGATCTGCAACAAGTGCCGCACCATCCGCCGTAACGGCCGGGTCATGGTGATCTGCTCTGACCCGCGCCACAAGCAGCGTCAGGGCTAGAAGCACTTGTGGCAGCTGCTTCTCGCAGAACGCCCACAATAGACAAGTAACACTGTTCGCCGTGCCCTGAGCACGACACCCCCGGCGCGGAGGCCGGGGCCCCGCCCGGGCAGGCGGGGAGCCGCGAACGGTGCAGACCTCCGACTATTCAAGGAGACAGCCCGAATGGCACGTCTAGTTGGTGTCGATCTCCCGCGCGATAAGCGGCTCGAGATCGCCCTCACGTACATCTTTGGCGTTGGCCGCACTCGCGCGATCGAGACGTGTGCCAACACCAGCATCGACCCGAACCGCCGGGTCCATGACCTCACCGACGCCGAGCTGGTTCAGCTGCGCGACTGGATCGAGGCCAACTACCAGGTGGAAGGTGACCTGCGCCGCGAGGTCGCCGCTGACATCCGCCGCAAGGTCGAGATCGGCTGCTACCAGGGCATCCGCCACCGCCGTGGCCTGCCCGTTCATGGGCAGCGGACCCGCACCAATGCGCGTACCCGTAAGGGCCCCAAGCGCACTGTGGCCGGTAAGAAGAAGCCCGGTAAGAAGTAGTCAGCCAGGATATTAGGAGCGCACAGCTACATGCCGCCGAAGACTCGCGGTGGGGTCAAGAAACTCCGCCGTAAAGAAAAGAAGAACGTCGCTGCTGGGCACGCCCACATCAAGAGCACGTTCAACAACACCATCGTTTCGATCACCGACCCCACCGGTGCCGTCATCTCCTGGTCGTCGTCCGGCCAGGTCGGCTTCAAGGGTTCGCGCAAGTCGACGCCGTTCGCCGCGCAGATGGCCGCTGAATCGGCCGCCCGCCGCGCCATGGAGCACGGCATGCGCAAGGTCGACGTCTTCGTGAAGGGCCCCGGTTCGGGCCGCGAGACGGCGATCCGTTCGCTGCAGGCCGCCGGCCTCGAAGTCGGTTCGATCAACGATGTCACGCCTCAGCCGCACAACGGCTGCCGTCCGCCCAAGCGGCGTCGGGTCTAGGGAAAGGGAGTAATAGACAATGGCTCGTTATGCCGGACCCGACTGCCGTCGTTGCCGTCGCGAGAAGATGAAGCTGTTCCTCAAGGGGAGCAAGTGCGAGAGCGCGAAGTGCCCGTTGGAGTCGCGCCCCTTCCCGCCCGGACAGCACGGTCGCGGTCGCCCCAAGGAGACCGAGTACCTGCTTCAGATGCGTGAGAAGCAGAAGGCCAAGCGCACCTACGGTGTGCTGGAGAAGCAGTTCCGCAACTACTACGAGGAAGCCAACAAGCGCTCCGGCAAGACCGGTGAAGAGCTGCTGCGCATCCTCGAGTCACGCCTCGACAACGTCGTGTTCCGCGCCGGTTTCGCCAAGTCCCGTGACATGGCCCGCCAGCTGGTGACGCACGGCCACTTCATGGTCAACGGCCGCAAGGTCAACATCCCCTCGTTCCGGGTGACCGCCAAGGACATCGTCGAGGTTCGCCCGAAGTCGGTCGAGATGACGCCGTTCGTGGTGGCTCGCGCCGAGGCCGGCGAGAAGACCGCTCCCGCGTGGCTGGAGCCGATCCCGTCGAAGATGAAGATCCTCGTCCACTCGCTGCCCGCGCGCCAGGTGATCGACACCCAGGTGCAGGAACAGCTGATCGTCGAGCTCTACTCGAAGTAGTTAGTCGTCCACCGTGTCCGCCCGCGCGGCACCTCCCGCGTCGCGCGGGCGGNCNCGGGACTCGACTGTCCATGTTGAAGACGTCATATAGCGGGCGTCGAAACGTAAAGGAAAACACTAGTGCTCATCACTCAACGGCCCACGCTGTCGGAAGAGACGCTGTCGGAGACCCGTTCGCGGTTCTCCATCGAGCCGCTGGAGCCGGGCTTCGGCTACACGCTCGGCAACTCGCTGCGTCGGACGCTTCTGTCGTCCATTCCGGGCGCGGCAGTCACCTCGATCAAGATCGACGGCGTGCTGCACGAGTTCACCACCATCCCCGGCGCCAAGGAAGACGTCGTCGAGCTGGTGTTGAACGTCAAGCAGCTGTGCGTCAGCTCCGACTCGGACGAGCCGGTCACCATGTACCTGCGCAAGCAGGGCCCCGGTGACGTGACGGCGGGCGACATTCAGCCCCCGTCGGGCGTCACCGTCCACAACCCGGAGCTGAAGCTCGCGACGCTCAACGGCAAGGGCCGTCTCGACATGGAGTTCACGGTCGAACGCGGCCGCGGCTACGTGTCGGCCTCGCAGAACAAGCAGCCGAACGCGGGTATCGGCCGGATTCCGGTCGACTCGATCTACTCGCCGGTGGTGAAGGTGAGCTACTCGGTGCAAGCTACCCGTGTGGAGCAGCGCACCGACTTCGACAAGCTGATCATCGATGTCGAGACCAAGCCGTCGACCAGCCCGCGTACCGCGCTGGCGTCGGCCGGGTCGACCCTGGTGGAACTGTTCGGTCTCTATCGTGAGCTCGACTCCACCGCCGAGGGCATCGACGTTGGACCGTCGCCCGCCGACGCCCAGCTGGCCGCCGACCTGGCGCTGCCGATCGAGGAACTGGAACTGACCGTTCGTTCTTACAACTGCCTCAAGCGCGAGGGCGTCGACAGCGTCGGTGAGTTGATCAACCGCACCGAAGCCGACCTGCTCGACATCCGCAACTTTGGGCAGAAGTCCATCGACGAAGTCAAGATGAAGCTCGCCGGGCTGGGTCTGGCGTTGAAGGACTCGCCGGGTACGTTCGACCCGGCCGAGGCCGCTGCCGCCTACGACGACGCGGAGTACGACGACTTCGAAGACGGCGAAGACCTTCGCGAGACCGAGCAGCTCTAGAGGCTGTCTGACGACAGCCGCAGAGGCTGTAGTACTAAAAGGAGAAACCAATGCCACAGCCTACAAAGGGCGCGCGTCTGGGTGGGTCCTCGGCGCACCAGCGGCTCATGCTGGCTAACCTGGCGACCTCGCTGTTCAAGCACGGCAAGATCACGACGACCGAGGCGAAGGCGCGCCGTTTGCGCCCGTACGCCGAGCGTCTCGTGACCTTCGCGAAGAAGGGCGACTTGGCCTCGCGCCGTCGCGCCATCGCGAAGATGACCGAAGTGGACGTCGCGCACGACCTGTTCGACGACATCGCGCCTCGCTACAGCAACCGTTCCGGCGGTTACACCCGCATCGTCAAGATCGGCCCCCGCAAGGGCGACAACGCCCCGATGGCCGTGATCGAGCTCGTCGAAGAGCTCGAGGAGACCGCCGCGCCGAAGCGCAAGGCTCCGTCCCGCAAGGCCGCCAAGGCCGAAGCGGTGGAGGCGCTCGCCGGTGGCGACGACGAAGCGACCGACGGCGACGACAAGTAACGACGTGTCCGACAACGGCCGTGCGACCGCGCGGGAAGCGATTCCCGCCGACAGCACGGCCGTTGTCGTGCCCGGGGAAGTCCCCGACACGGTCGTGGGCGGGGCGCCCCTGCCGGTTGGCGAGACAGTGCCCGCCGATGCCGAGGTCGTGGCCGCCGAGGATTCCGCGCCCGACATGGTGCGGCTTCGGCTTGACATCTCCTACGACGGCGCGGACTTCTCCGGCTGGGCGTTCCAGCCGGAACGGCGCACCGTCGCCGGCGAGATCAACCGCGCTTTGACGTTTCTGTTCGGCCGGCACGAGCGGTTGACGGTCGCCGGTCGGACCGATGCCGGGGTGCACGCGACCGGTCAGGTCGCCCACGTCGACGTCCCCGTCGAGGCGTGGCGTCAGCACGGGGAGCGGGCGGTGTGGCGACTGCGGGGGATTCTGCCGCCGGATGTGCGGGTGCCGAACGTGCGGGTCGTCGATCCCGCCTTCGACGCGCGGTTCGCGGCGACCTGGCGCCGGTACGTCTATCGCGTCTCCGACTCGGCGTGGGGTGTGGAACCCTTGCGCCGCAACGACACTCTTGGGTGGGCTCGTCCGCTCGACGCGGCCGCGATGGGTCGCGCGGCCACGGCCGTGCTGGGCGAGCACGACTTCGCGGCGTTCTGCCGTAAACGCGAGGGCGCCACGACGATTCGGGCGCTGCGGCGTTTCGACGTCGCCCGTGCCGAGGACGGGATCATCGCGATCACCGTCGTCGCCGACGCCTTCTGTCACTCGATGGTCCGCAGCCTCGTCGGTGCGCTCATCGCCGTCGGCGAGGGACGCCGCGACCCGGCCTGGTTCGCGTCGATGCTGACGCTAGGCCGTCGCAGCGACCAGATCACGGTCGCGCCGCCGCACGGCCTCACCCTCGTCGCGGTCGGTTACCCCGACGATCCGGCGGCCTGGTCTGCCCGCCAGACCGAGACTCGTCGCGTCCGTACGTTGCCCTGATCAACGCGGACTCGATCGGGACTTCGGACGATCTCCACTTTCGACTTTCGACGCACTCGCGCGGACGGGCACGCCCGATCGCACCCGCGGTTCCGGTGCGCATGCCGGAAACAACGAGGCGAGACGCCAACCGCGTCCCGCCTCGTTGCTCAGTGGCGACCAGCCCCTGCCAAAACTGGTCCACTGTGTATTAGTTGACGACGTCGTCGACGTTCTCCGGTGTCGCGTCGCCAAAGCCCGGTTCGCCGTTGGCGCCCTCGGGACGCGGGGCCACGAGATGCTGCTTGCTGGATTCGATCAGTCCGGACAGCGAGGTCATGCCGCTGCCCAGCTTCTCGTAGGCCTCGTCGAGGTCGGTCCAGGACTTCTGGGCCAGCGTGCGCAGGTTCTCGATGACGCCGTCGAGCGTGTCGGCACCGAGCTGCTCTTCCGTGGCGCTCAACGAGTCCAGGTTCTTCGCCACCGAGACGGAACCGTTGATCAGGCTGATTCCCGCGCCGACCAGCGCGAGGCTCGTACCGGCGCTCGCGATCGAGGTGACCGCGCCCGCGATGGTGAGGACCGCGCCGGCGAGACCGAGCCAGGCCTGGACGTCGCCGCCACCGCCACAGCAGTCGTCGAAGCTCTCGACCGCTTCGAGTCCGCTGTGGGCGAGGCTGTCGATGTCCGCGCGGGCGCGTTCGACGAGACCGTAGTGGACGCCGAGCAGGTTGCGGATCGCGCGGATCACGTTCACCTGGTGGGCCGCCGCGACGGGGATCTTCGGGAGGAACTGGAACTTGAACACCTTGGACGTCGCCGAGTCCCACGACGTGACGGCGGACCGGACGGCGTTGACGTCGGAGGTCACCGCGGAGCCGAGCTGCGAGTTGCCGAGGTTCGTCGAGTTGGTGTCGACGTCGATCTCGCCCTCGTCGTTCGTCTCGACCTCGACGAGCCCCTCGGCTCCGGCGACCAGTTCCAGCGCCGCGATGTGCGAGTCGGCGCGGCTCGGCTTCGGGATGGAGCCGGCGCGCGAGAAGAGGTCGACGATCCACACGAGGTGTTCGTTCTTCAGGTCGCTCTCGGCCTTGGACGCGTCGCTCGTGGTGAACGTCAACAGGTCGACGTTGTAGTTCTCCTTGTAGTCGTCGACGAATTCCTTGGTGCCCGAGTCGAGCAGGCTGTACCCGTTGTCGGGGCCCTTCTCCGGCCAGGTGACCGTAGTGGGGTCGACGTTGTCGTACATGATGTCGTCTTGGATCTCGCGGGTCTTCTGCTCGATCGCGTAGTCGACGGCGCTCTGCGCGGTCTGCGCGTCCGTCATGACCTGGCTCGCGGCGAGCTCGGAGATCTTGTCCTTGATCTTGGTGGCTAGTTCCTCGATGTGGGAGCCGAAGGCACCCTCATCCATGTCCTTGTGATCGCCACATGCGTCTGCCATTGCTTTACCTCGTCAACGAAAGGCTGGGGGCTGGGGGCTTACGGCCGGTCGGCCGGGTCGTAATCGGGCTCGGGCACGCCGTTGCCGGGGTTGTTCGGGTCGAGGCTGGGGAGGCCCGGGTCGGTGCCGCTGTTCTGCGACGCCTGGATGTACTCGTCGATCTCCTGCTGGAGGTCGGCCGCGGCCGACGCGTCCTGCGCGCAGACGGTGTTGACGTACCGCACGAGGGTGCGTCCGGTGTCGTTGCAGTTGTTCTGGCTGTCCGCCAGGCAGTTCCAGATCCCGTTGACCATGCTCGACCACGGGCCGCTCACGGTGCCCGTCTCGAAGACGTCTCCGGGGGAGGCGGTGCCGCTGATCGTGGAGATCGACTCGCCGTACGACGTGCCGAGGTCGGTCAGGATGTCCGCGCCGATGAGGACGTCAAAGATATCGACTTCCATTGCCATGCCTTTCTTTAAGAGGTGGTGCGCGACCGGCCGAGATCGCGGAGGATTTCGCTGGGCCCGAAGGACTTGTCACGCAGTCGGGACATGGTGCTGCGCCAGCTGCCCATCGCCCGCTTGACGAGCATCGCCAGTTCGCGGAGGAACTCCTCCTCCTTGAGCTTGCGAATGGTGCCCGGTTTGATCTTCACGACCCACCGGGTGCCGCCCACGATCGTGATCGTCAGGTTGGCGCTGCTGACGGATACCTGCGCGGCGTCGCGCTCCTCGCGGAGCTTGCGCTCGGCGGAGGACACCGGGACTCGCGGTCGAGCCTCGTGGCTTTCTCCGTTGGCGGCACGCAGACCGGCCTGGCGGGCGCGTTCTCGCGACACCCACGCGAGCCTGGCCAGCTGGACGAGCTGAGCCTGGAGCTCCGGCTCGGTGTACTGCGTGTAGGTACCCGAGGCGAACGACAGGCCCTTGATCAGTCCAGCCTGCACGGTCGCGTTGATGCGGCCGTCGGGTGAGGTGACCTCTTCGCTGTGATGTGCGAGCGTTCGAGCGAAGGCGCTTTCGGTTGAGGTATCGGGCATTGTTGCCACCCATTCTTGAAGCGATTTAGTGGGCATTCCGGGGCGAAGGAACAATCGCAACAATACGACAGCTCGTCCACCCGCGTGTACCCCCAGTATGTGGCGGCGCGCGGCGACGTCCCGGCCGTCCCGAGCTCTGGAACAGGACTTTTGCTTGGAAAGGGATTACTTCATGCGGAACTCACACGTCTTCGGATATTGGGTACCGGTGCGTAAAGTGGCGTCGAGGGGGACGGTCGGTAGCTACCTGTTAAGTGGCGGTTAAGAACGCGGTGAACGACGAATCAAATTCGTAAGATAACGAATCGGTTGCGATCACATCCGATATAGGGTTCCCGGGTTCTCGATGTTCGGATGACGTATGCGCCAATCGACACCTTTATGGATCGAAGTGTCGGGAGGCGCGGGAATATCGCTCGATCGGGCGACGCGGGAGTCGATGGACATTTGTGGACCGTCGGTTGTGGCCTCGACGGTGCGACGAGGAAGGCGGCCCGCGAGGCTAGCTCAGGCCGGACTGCGACGGTGGTCCGGCGGCGGTTCGCCGCGCGTTCCTCCCCGTTCGGCATGGCGGGGATTCTCGTGCTCGGTCGTGACGCCGACGAAAGGTTCGGCCACGTAGCTCACCTTTCCATTGTGGCCCAACAATTTCCGCGATGAGCGACGGATGCGCCGCGATCGAGTCCGGGTGGCCGAATCGGCGAGGCCGGCGCGGATGTTCGGCCGCCGCTCGTGACCGAAGTCCTTGCGTCACTTGTGTACGGTATGTGGTGGCTCGACGCGCGATGCCCCCGTCGACCTTTTGTCCCCTTAAGACTGGATGTGATGTGATGTCGACGCCTGCCCTGGTGGCGCGTTCCCTCAAGAAGCGATATCGCCGGGCCGAGGCGCTCGTCGATTGCTCGTTCTCGATACCCGCCGGTTCGATCACTGCGCTCGTCGGCCCTAACGGAGCGGGAAAGAGCACCCTGATGTCCATCGTCGCGGGCCTCTTGGCGCCCGATGACGGGGACGTCCTCGTCTCCGGGGAACCCGTCGGCGTCGGGTCCGACCGATCCCAGCTGTCCTTCCTGGCCCAGTCCAAGCCGCTGTACGGGCGCTTCACCGTCGCGGAGATGCTGCGCGCCGGTCGGTCGCTCAACCGGACGTGGGACGACGCGTACGCGCAACGGCTCATCACCGCCGCCGCCGTGCCGATGGGCGCGACGGTTCGCACGCTCTCCGGCGGGCAGCGGACCCGCGTTGCCCTGGCGCTAGCGCTCGCGCGCCGTCCCGCGGTGCTGGTGCTGGACGAGCCCGTCGCCGACCTTGACCCGATCGCGCGTCAGGACGTGCAGCAGTCGATCCGAGAGGAAGCCGCCGTCACCGGCACCACGGTCATCATCAGCTCGCACGTCGTGTCCGAACTGGACCAGCTCTGTGATCGTCTGCTGTTGTTGACGAGCGGACGACTGCGGTTGTCCGGCCCCGTCGCGGAGCTGATCGACGGACACCGCCTCGTCGACGCCGACGAAACCGGTGACGCCGAGGTCGTCGGCCCCGTTGACGTCGGGCCGTCCGCGCGGGTCCTCGTGCGCGGTACGGGCGACGGTGAGAAACCCACATTGGAGGATCTGACCGTGGCGCACCTGCGTCGCGACGTCGCCATGACCGGGAAGGTGTCCTCATGACCTGGTTGGTCTGGCGCCGTCAACGCGCCAACCTGATCGTCTCCGTCAGCATCGTGCTGGTCCTGATCGGATGGTGGTCGTCCATCATCGCCTCGGGTGACCTGAGCGGGTGCGGTCTGACGGACGGCCCCCGTTGTCGTCCGGACGTCGAACTCCTCCTGGACAACGAGTTCGTCTTCGTCCTCGTCATGATCGCGCTTCCGATGTTCCTCGGCGCCTTCGCGGGCGCTCCACTGTTCGCGCGCGAGTACGAGGCGGGCACCGACGTCTTCGTCCTCTCCCAGGACGTGAGCCGGAAGCGTTGGTGGTGGACGAAACTGACGATCGCGGGATCTCCACTGGTGGTCCTCATGGCGGTGCTCGGCGTCGTCTCCGTGTACGGCGCGCGGACCGGCCTGTTCCATCAGGTGTTCTCCTCGCCGTGGTACCTGACGATCGGACCGGTGCTCGGCGCCTTGACCCTCCTGGCGTTCGCGCTGGCGGTGACGATTGGCGCGTTGAGCCGCAACACGATCGCCGCGCTCGCGGGTACGGTCGCCGCCTACGCCGTCGTGCTCGGCGTCATCGGGGTGTTCGTCTCGCCGCACCTCACGACGCCGTATCGGTACGCGGTGCCGATGGAGTGGTCCGCGGAGGGTTACGTGGGTCCGCCCGAGCCCCCGGGCAGGAGCGAGGACACCTTCCCCGTCGACTACGGCATGTCGTCCTCGCGCACGGACCTGGTTCTCGAAGGCGCCCTCTGCTCCCGGGACACCTGCTCGGACGACCTCGATCAGGTCTATGTGGACTACTACCGCGCGGGCGACATCTGGCGGGTGCAACTGGCGGACGCGGCGGTGTACGCCGCGATCGCGCTCGTCGTGCTCGGCGTCGGTCATCGGGCGGTGACCCGCTCCTCGACCCGGGCTTGACGAGCCGAGTCCTCGAACGCCGTCCGGTTCGCGCCGGGCGGCGTTCCTTCTTGTGCGTCGCTCCGAAATAGGCGAGAATGACTCACGTTTGAAAGGCGGCGACATGATTCCACGTCGGTGGCGACTCGATATCGCGCTGGGCGTCCTCCTTCTCCTCGACGGCCTGCGCGTCTTCATGCCCTCGCTCATCACCCTGTTCGGGCAGGCGGGCGGCACCCCGGCCGAGTACATGGGACTGTTCGCCCTGGCCTGGTTCGTCGTGCCGGTGCTCGTCATCCCCTTTGCCCGGCTGGTCACGCCGACGACCCTCGCGCTCGGGCTGGGCGCCGCCCTCGGCCTCGCCCGCCTCGCGCTGCAGGCCACCGACGGGGGCCAGGCGCAGCTGTACGTCGCCTCCGTCACCGTCGCCATCGGACTGTCGTGGCTGACCGCCACCGCGATGAGCGACGACGACACCCAAGGCGCGTTCATCGGCGTCATCACCGGTGTCGCCGCCGCCACCGTCGTCCAGGTCGCGTCCAACACCGTCGACCTGGCCTGGCGGCCGGGACTCCTCCCGTGGGCCGCGACCGCCGCGCTCGTCCTGGGCCTGTGGACAACCCTGTGGAAACGTCACCGGACACGCCGGAAACCCAACGCCACCACGGCCTCCGCGTGGTGGGGCATCGGACCCGCCGTCCTGCTGTGGGGCATGCTCGCCGCCAACCCTGGCCTCGCCACCGCCGTCACCGCATGGCCGGGCTGGGCGGCCGGTGCCGTCATCACCTTCACGGTGACCGCGACCGTCGCCGTCGTCGCCGCCCCCGACCGGTTGGCCGGGCACCCGCTCGCGCCCGGCATCGTCCTCATCGCCTCCGCGCTGGCGTTCCCACTCGCCACCGTCACCGTCGACGGCGTCACCGGGCTACATCCATGGTGGACGATCATCGTCGCGGTCGCCGCCGCGTGGGCGACCGCCGCCTGCTTCGGTTTCGCGGCCGCGCGCCGCGATCCCAACCCGCGACCCATCGCCGCCGGGATCGCCCAGTCCGTCGGCATGATCGCCTTCGTCGTCCTCCTGTTCGCCTACTACGCGGCCTACGATCTCCCGCTCGATAACGAATGGGTGCCCGCCGTCGCCGCCACCGCGCTCGCGTTCCTCGCCTGGCGGGGCCGGGCCGCCACCCACGCGCGCACCCGGATCGCGCCGTACTCGGTGTGGCCGATCGCCGCGGCCGTCGTCGCCTTCGCGGGCGGCATCGCGACCACGCCCACCGCGATCACAGTGGACGCCCCCGCCGACGAGCTGCGCGTCGTCGCGTACAACGTCCGCATGGGCTACGGCCTCGACGGAACACTCGACCTCGCCGAACAGGCCGACACCATCGCCGACCTCGCCCCGAACGTCGTCGTACTGTCCGAGATAGACAGAGGGTGGTTCCTCAACGGCGGCCACGACGGTCTCGCCGCACTCGCCGATCGGCTCGGCATGCGATACGTCTGGGCGCCCGCCGCCGACGGGGTATGGGGCGACGCCGTGCTGACGAACCTCCCGATCACCTCGATCGCGAACACCCCGCTCGTCCCCGGCGGCCCGACCGGCGCACAGGCCCTCAGCGTCGGCATCGACTGGGACGGAACGGATGTCACCGTCATCGCCACACACCTGCAACCACCGCCGGACTGGAACGACCCCGGTCAGGTCGAGCAGATCGCGGCACTGGCGGCGGACGCCGCGACGCGCGGCCCCGTCGTCCTCGCCGGGGATCTCAACCTCGAACCGGACGACGAGGTGTGGCGGATCCTGATGGACGTCGGTCTCGTCGACGCCTTCGCGGCCGATCGTCCCTTCGACACGACATCGACGCCGGGCGAACAGATCGACCACATCCTGACGACACCGGACCTGCGCCCGAGCGACCCGGCCAACCCGCCCGCCCCGTACTCGGATCACCGCCCCGTCGCGGTCTCGCTGACGAGCGCGTAGGAGCGGGATGCCGCCGTCCGCGCGGTCGTGATCCCGGCGTCATGGCCCATCGTTGCGGGGGACCGTCGCGGCGCGACCGACCGCCCCGACCTCGGCCGCCCCGCCGTCCTCGTTCGCGGCTCAGGCGTTTCCACGCGCGCCCGGCGGTGCGCGTCAGTCCTGAGTCTCGCTGCGCGGCTTCAGGGTCCTGATCAGGTGCGTGTCGACGAGTTCGGAGACGAGGGCGCCCACGGCCGGGTCGTCGCCGGCCGGGGCCTCGCCGTCGACTCGTCCTATCACGACATACAGCAGGTAGTGCCCGTAGGTGTTGAAACCGAGGACGGTGGGGCTCAACCCGAGTTCGCTGCCCGCGCCCTCGGTGCGCAGCGCGGCGAAACCACCGTCGACACCCGCCTCGATCGCGTCACGGGCACTCGAAGCCGCCGCGTCGTCGACGAGATTCACTACGCCGACGGTCGCGACGTACGCGCCGTCGGGAGCGACGACGGTCGCGCGGACCACCTGGGTGCAGTCACCATCGGCCAACAAGTCGCCAACCGCGCCGACCGCCGCGTCGGCGCACTTCGTCACCTCGTCGGTCCCGAGGACCGTATAGCCGTCGAGCGCGGATTCGGAGAACAGCTCGTCGGCCGTGACGGGCTCCGGGTCGGTCTCCCTCGAGAGCGCGGCGTCGGGCACGTCGTCGCGCGGAACGGAGTTCTCGTCGGTGTGCTGCTGATTCGGTTCGGCCGCAGCGGGATCGTCCCGCAGCAGCATCCAACCGCCTGCGGCGCAGGCACTCGCGGTGATGACACCCGCCAGACACGCGACGACGGTCAGCCACACCTGGCTCTTCCTGCGCGCGCGGGCGGCGGCCCGACGCAGCGGGACCGTGTCGGGTTCGCGGAAGCCTCGCGGTCGTGCGGCGCCCCTCGCGGGACGGGCGGGACGTTCAATGGAGTTGGTGTCGACCCGCCCCGTGCGTCGCAGCCGGTCGGGTGGTGAGGATTCGGCGACCCGGCGGTGCCGGTGCGGTGCCGAATGCGTTGGCGGGGTTCCGAATGGGGATTGGCTCGCTGCCACGTCCGTCGAGGCTAGTCGATATCTGCCCGCGAGGCGCGGATGTGACGCAGCGCGGCGTGGCCCACTGCCGCACAATGAACCCCGTGACCGAATCCGAACACTATTTCTCGGCGCGGCCCTCCTCGGCCGCGACCGATCGCGTCGTCGAATTCACCGCGGGCGGCGTCGACCTGCGATTGGACGCCTCCGCCGGAGTCTTCTCCTCGTCGCGGCTCGACCCCGGCACGGCGGTCCTGCTCCGCAAGGCGCCACTACCGAGCGGCGACGGTGAATACCTCGATCTGGGCTGTGGCTACGGTCCCATCACGGTGACCCTCGCGCGCGTCTCCACCGGCCGAGTCACCGCGGTCGACGTCAACGACCGTGCGCTGGAACTGGTGCGGCGCAACGCCGACAGTAACGACGTCGGGGACCGCGTCACCGCCGTCCTCCCAGACGAGGCACCGAAGGACAGGGTGTACGACGAGATCTGGTCGAACCCACCGATCCGTATCGGCAAGGACGCGCTCCACGTGCTCCTGCTGGAGTGGCTGCCGCGCCTGGCACACGGCGGAGTCGCGTGGCTCGTCGTCGCCCGCCACAAGGGCGCCGATTCGCTGGCGTCCTGGCTCGGCACGCACGGATTCACCGCCGTCAAACACGCCAGCCAGAAGGGCTACCGCGTTCTGCGCGTCACCCGCGCAGCCGACCGGGCATCCGAAGATCCACATAGCTGATCACCGCTCCTTCAGCGGTGCAACGGGAAGCGGCGAGCGCGACGCGTGCGGGCGCGTCGAGCCCGAAGGACGCCGGGTCTATCGTGGTGACGAAAAGGTTGTCTCGTCACCCAGCAGATCGGCTGCGGCGGCGTCGCGGTGTTCATGGTCGAACCACGTCAGCGGTTCGACGGTCGTCGCCCGCGTTGTCGGATCGTCGGCGTACGACACCGGTGTGCGGGCGATCCTCCGCCTCGCCGAGTGACGCCCTGACACGCGCCTCGCGCGACCTGAGGTAACGAGACAACCTCTAGTGGGTCATCGGTTCGAGGGGAGTCCACAGTATGAGGCGAATCGGAATGACGGCCGTCGCGGTGTTGTTCACGGCAGGTCTGTCCGGCTGCGGCGGCACTACCGTCACCGCGCTACCGTCGGCGTGCGCCGCCGTCTCACTGAAGACGGTCGACGCGCTCGTCGCCGACGCGCCCGGCATCGAGGACTCCTCCGGGCGGACCCTTCCCAAAGGCGACAACGGGGGCGGCGGCCAGTCGAACAGTTGTGAGTGGACATACGACCCGGTCGCGACGTTCGGGCCGCAGCGCACCGACGCCCCCGAGGCCGACAGCCGTTGGCTGCTAGGGCATTCCCTGACCGTTCGCTACACGTGGTGGCCCGACGCCGAGCGCGCGTGCGAAGCGGTGGCGTCGCCCGACGACGGCCTCGCCGCCGCCAAGACCTCGTCGATCGACCTCGGCGACACAGGGAACCAGAGCCGACTCGCCGGGGCGGACAGCTCCCGCGCCATCGTCCGATCCTGTGTAGACACACTGTCGATTGTGGCCGACTACTCCGTCGACGTCGCCACCTCCGGCGGATACACGCTCGACAGCGCACCCGACCCGTCCAGCGAGGACGTGGCGGCGGCCGTGCTCGACGTCGCCACCGAGGCCGTCGACGCCGTCACGAACCCCGACGACCGAACCTCCGAAGCGTCCGCCCCCGCGTCCGTCGCGACCGTCTGCGCGGACGTGCCACTGGACGCCGTGCAGGCGATCCCCGGCGCGACCGAGAACGTCGTCGAGAACCACAACGGCGAAGTCTGCCGCTGGGCCCAGGCCGGAGTTGACATGACGGACGTCGACCTCGACGACTCGACGGTCACCACCTCGAACTTCTCCCCGGTCACCGTCGAACTGACCGCCACCACCTACGACGGCGACACCGCGATCGCCGCCTCCGACATCGCGACGTGGACGGAGATCACCGGAGCGTCGGCGATCGACGACCGGCCCGACGCCGGGATTCTCACCTACTCGACCCTCGGGGGCAACGGCGCGACCCTCCGGTTCGCGCACGACGGCACCGCGTACACCCTCACCTGCGCCGAAGCCAACCCCGAGGGCGACCTCCTCCCGGCGCTCCTGGGCATCGTCGCCTCACTGACGACCTGACGCTTCCGACGAGCACGGATCCGTGTCAATCCAGTAGGGACACTCGCTTCGGCAGGCGATCGAGTTGCGCGGCTCGGGCGCCGCCTTGATGTCCACTGCGGAATGGTGTCCGTCGGTTAGCCGCCCCGCCAAGCCGAAGAACGGCCCGGTGGAGTGGTGAGTCGAAGAGTGCCCTTAGGACCTGCGCGCGTAGGGCCTTTCAGCGCGAGCGGTGTGCACCAACGTGACGGAACTGCCACCCTGGCGCGATTGGCAACGTTCTCCACGTTCGTAGCGTGAACCTGAGCCGGTGTTCCGAGGCTGCGCGTGAGGGTGCGGTTCCCCGCGTCGTTAATGAAGGCGGTAGCGGAGGTGGACGACGCCGTTGCTGAATCGGTGCTCGTCGATGAGTTCGAGGTCTGCGCGTGCGTCCGTCGGCAGTGCGGGGTTGCGTCCACCGAGGACGACGGGCCAGACGAACAGAGCGAGCTCGTCGACCAGTCCGGCGGCGAGAGCCTGTGCCGCGAGGTTCGGGCCACCGATCAAGAGATCCCTGGTGGCGGCGGCCTTCAGGTCGTGCACCGCGCTGGGGTCGAAGTGGCGTTCGATCCGAGTGTTCGCGGTGGACGGCTCGGTGAGGGTCGAGGAATAGACGACCTTGTCCGCCGCCTGCCATGCGCCGGCGTAGTCGGCCGTGAGGTCCGACCGCGCGGCCAGGGTGGGGTCGGTCTCCCAGACGGCCAGTGTCTCGTACATGCGCCGCCCGTAGAGGTATGTGCCGGCAGATCGCATGACGTTGGTGATGACGGCGAAGACGTCGTCATCCGGCGGAGCCCAGTCGAAGGCACCGTGTTCGTCCTCGGTGCAGCCGTCGAGCGACATGTTCGACGCGTAGATCAACTTCGCCATGACCGTTCCTTCATCGCCGTCGACGGGTCTCGATCGCCTCGCCGTCCAACCTTAGCCCCGCGCGAGTGGGGAGGTGACCGTCCACCAGTCCTGGGGATGTCTCGCGTCACGGTCGGCTCGGCGCGTCTACGTCGACCACGAAAATCGCTGGACGCTGGGTCGGAGCCCGAGCAGACTGACCGGTCATGGGCTATATCGACGTTGCCGGGGTCTCCCACGTGCTGCCGGACGGGCGCGTTCTCTTCTCGGACGTCTCATTCCGTGTCGGCGAGGGCATGAAGGTCGCGCTCATCGGCGCGAACGGCACCGGCAAGACCACGCTGATGCGGATGATCGCCGGTGATCTCGATCCCACGTCCGGCGTCATCGCCCGGCAGGGTGGTCTCGGGGTGATGCGCCAGCTCGTCGGCATGCGCGAAGGCGAACAGACGCTGTCGGTGCTGGCGTTGACGCTCGCGCCACCATCGGTGCGGGCCCTCGGGCAACGCCTGGCGACCGCCGCCGACCGGCTCGCCGAGGCCGAGAAACGCGGCAAGTACTCGACGGCGGCCGAACGCGCGCAGCTGGACTACGCCGACGCGATCACCGCGTGGGGCGACGCGGGCGGCTACGAGTTCGAGGTCCTGTGCGACACCGTCTCGGTGCTGATCCTCGGCCTGCCGTGGGACGAGACCCGCGACCGTCCCCTTCAGACATTGTCGGGTGGCGAGCAGAAGCGTTTCGCGTTGGAACTGCTGCTGCGCGGCCCCGAAGAGGTGCTGCTGCTCGACGAGCCGGACAACTTCCTGGACGTCCCCGCCAAGCGGGAACTGGAGGCGCGCATCCGGGAGTCGGACAAGTCGATCCTGTTCGTCTCCCACGATCGTGAGGTCCTCGCCAACTGCGCGCAGCGGATCGTCACCTTGGAGTCCGGCGACGTCTGGATCCACGGCGGCGGATTCGCGACCTGGCACGACGCCCGGGTCGCCCGGCACGACCGGTTGGAGGAGCTGCGTCGCCGCTGGGACGAGGAGCATCAGAGGCTCAAAGAGCTCGTCATCATGTACCGGGCGAAGGCGAAGTACAACTCGGACATGGCATCCAGGCTGCGCGCGGCGGAGACCAGACTGGCCAAGTTCGAGGCGGCCGGGCCACCGCCGCTGCCCCCGAAGGAACAGAACATCCAGATGAAACTGCGCGGCGGTCGCACCGGTAAGCGCGCGATCATCTGCGAACAGCTCGAACTCGACGGCTTGACGTACCCCTTCGACCTGGAGGTCTGGTACGGGGACCGCGTCGCGGTACTCGGGGCCAACGGCACCGGAAAGTCCCACTTTCTGCGGCTGCTCGCCCAGCAGGGCGACGGGATCGCCACGGGCGCGATGACACCCGTCGAGCACTCCGGCGTCGCTCGGCTCGGCGCGCGCGTTCGTCCGGGGCATTTCTCGCAGACCCACGAACATCCCGAGTTCGCGGGCCGGACGCTGCGCACGATCCTGTGGGAGGGCGACGAGGAGCGCCCGTCTCTGGACAGATCGGCGGCCATGAACGCGCTCAACCGGTACGACTTGACGGCGCAGTCGGAGCAGACCTTCGACACGTTGTCCGGCGGTCAGCAGGCCCGGTTCATGGTGCTGTTGTTGGAACTGTCCGGCGCGACCGCGTTGCTGCTGGACGAGCCGACCGACAACCTCGACCTCGCGAGCGCCGAGGCTCTTGAGGAGGGGCTCGCGGCGTTCGAGGGCACCGTCCTCGCCGTCACCCACGACCGCTGGTTCACCCGAGGCTTCGACAGGTTCGTCCTGTTCGCGGGCGACGGAGAGGTCAGCGAAACCCCCGAACCCGTGTGGGACGTCAGATGACCCACATTAGAGACACATAGGAGTGTTGATGCTCGCCCCCGAACAGATCGAGGCGTTCGTCCGCGACGGTTTCGTACGCGTTCCGGCGGCCTTCGACGCGCGGACGGCCGCGACCTGCCGCGATGAGTTGTGGCGCGAGATCGGTTACGACGCCGAGGATCCCGCGACCTGGGTGGAGCCGGTCGTGCGTGTCTGGCACATGCACACCGAACCGTTCCGGGCCGCCGTCAACACCCCGGCGCTGCACGCGGCGTTCGACGCCCTCGTCGGCGCGGGCCGCTGGGTGCCGCGCGGGGGAGTGGGCTCGCTGCCGCTGCGGTTCCCGCACGCGGACGCCGCCGAGGACACCGGGTGGCACGTCGACACGAGCTTCGCCGACGACGAGGGTCGGTCGCGCGCCAACCTGCGATCACGCGAGCGCGCGCTGCTCATGTTGTTCCTGTTCACCGATGTCGGTGAGGACGACGCGCCGACGCGGATCCGGGTCGGTTCGCATCGGGACACGGCCCGCGCCCTGGCCTCGGCGGGCGAGACGGGCCTGGAGTTCATGGAGCTCGCGGGCGCGGTCGCCGACGTGACCGCCGACCATCCGGAGGCGTACGCGACGGGCGCGGCGGGCGACGTCTACCTGTGCCACCCGTTCCTCGTCCATGCGGCCCAGGACATTCGGGGCACCCGACCGCGTTTCATGGCGCAGCCGCCGCTCGTCCCCGTCGGTGATTTCGATCCGGACGCCGAGAACCCGGTCCCGGTGGAGCGGGCCATCGCCGAAGCACTGCGCGAACGGCGCTGAGACCCCAAGGATCTCCGCTTGGTTGGGCAAAAGTCCCGCTTGGTTGGGCAAATTGCGAAAACACGCCTGTTTTGAACATTTGCCCAACCAAGCGGAGAATTTGCCCAACCAAGCCAAAGTTTCTGGAGTTCTGGAGTTCTGGGAGCTCGGGAGCTCGGGAGCTCGGGAGCGTGGGTACTGCGGGTCCTCGGCGGCCTGAACGAGGCGCCGAGAGCAGACCGACCGGTCTCAACCGCCGACCCCGCCGCGCAGCAGCGCCTGGGCGATCGTGACGGTGCGGCGGGTCTGGAAGCGCATCGCGTCGCGCTGCACCTGGCCGGGTAGCGGCTGGTCGGGCGTGCCGCTGACATGACTCGTGCCGTAAGGATTCCCGGTCGCGAACTGGATCGGATCGGCGTAGCCGGGCGGGACGATGATGCAGCCCCAGTGGTAGAAGGTGTTGTTCAGCGCGGTGATCGTGGTTTCGTGGCCGCCGTGCTTCGTTGCCGTCGCGGTGAACGACGACACGACCTTGTTGACGAGCTTTCCGGACTCCCACAGCGGTCCGGACGTGTCGATGAACTGCTTGATCTGCGACGTCGGGAGCCCGTACCGGGTCGGCGTGCCGAACAGGACGACGTCGGCCCAGTCGAGGTCCTCCAGGCCCGCGACCGGGATGTCCTTCGTCGCGCGGACGTGCTCCGCCCATGCCGGGTTCGACGCGATCGCGCCCTCCGGGGCGAGCTCCGCGACCTTCCTGAGCCGGACCTCGGCGCCGTCGATCGCCTCGGCCTCCTCGGCGGCGGTCCGGGCGAGCTCGTAGACGGTCCCGGTGGACGAGTAGTAGATGATCGCGACGTTGACGGCGGTCGGCATGGGACGCGTCCTCTCGGGTCGGGCTTTGGTGACATTCCGTGTCGATCCTAGGTAGGCCGGGCCCTGTGATCGGGCGAATCGCACGCGTTCAGCCACCGAGGCATCGAACGCGGACCTGACGGGCCGGGCGGATTCGAGGCCACGCCCGCGTTGTCGCCGGTGTCGCCCGCCGAAACCGCGCCACGAAACCGCGCCACGAAACCGCAGACCGAAACCCCGCCCTGAGGAAGCCGTCGATCTCGACGTCGGCCCGGACGCCTCGATGGGCCGTTCGGTCGGTACCGCCCCCATGTGGGCATTGCTAATCTTCGATCTTTCGGCCCACTTTGCCCCCAGGATCGAGCAGGACGGCGCTCATGACGAAGCCCGACAGTGCCCCAGTCGGCGACACCCTTCCCGTCGACGAGACCGGTGCCGAGGAGCCGACACCGTCCACCGATCCCGTCGAATCCATGATGGACGACGAAGCGGCGATCGTCGAGGAACCCGCCCGGAGACGGCGCGGCTGGACGCGATGGCTCGTCATCGGCGTCTCGGCGTTGCTGGTCCTGCTGCTCGTCGCGCTCGGCGGCGCCGGCTGGTACTTCTCGGGGCAGGTCGTGGACGTCGTGCACGGCCCGCATTCCTACCCGTACCCGGTGGTGGCGGTCGACGACGACACCGTGACACTTCCGAACAACCACGACACGACCCGCGTCGGAGTGTGGGGGCTCGACTGGGGCGACGGTCGCGCGGTCATCGGTGAGATCACCGACATCAACCCGGAGACCGTGACTCGACGCCTGCTGGAGGGCGACCGACCCACCGAGGGCACCGACACCCGCATCGACACGTGGGCGTACGCGACCGATCCGCAGACCGACTTCGGACTCGCATACTCCACGGTGGACATCGAGGGAAAGTTGGGGAAGTTCCCCGCCTGGTACGTCCCGGCCGACGGTGACACCTGGGTGATCGCGGTCCACGGACGCAACGCGTCGCCTGGCGAGGCGCTGCGGGCCCTGCCGCGATTCCACGAGAGCGGCTTCCCTCTCCTGTCGGTGACGCATCGCAACGACGTCGGCGCCCCCGATTCCCCGGACGGCCTGCATCACCTGGGCGCCACCGAATGGGAGGACGTGTCGGCCGCCGTCGACTACGCGGTGGACAACGGCGCCCGCTCGGTCGTCCTGGCGGGCTGGTCGATGGGCGGCGCCGTCGTCATGTCAACTCTGCGCAATATGGACGATCCCGGGCTCGTCGCGGGAGTCGTCCTCGACTCGCCGGTCCTGGACTGGTCGTCGACGCTCGACAAGCAGGGTGAGCTGCGGAGCCTGCCGGGCATACTCACCGACGTCGCGAAACTGATCGTCGAATGGCGCGTCGACGTCGATCTGGACGACCTCGATCAGCGTTTGATCGCCGCCGACCTGACGACGCCGATCCTGCTGTACTGCGACATCGCCGACGAGACGGTCGCCGCCGACGCGTCCCTGGAGTTCGCCGAGGCGGTCCCGGCCGAGTTGATGACACTGGTGACGACCGAGGTCGGTCACACCGCGTCGTGGAACGAGGACCCCGAGGCGTACGAGGCGGCGTTGGCGACCTTCCTGGCGCGTCTGTGACGTTACTCGAACACGCGTGTTTCGCCTGTTCGCGGGGTGGATCGCCGTGAGTGGGCGCCACCCCGGCCCGGCAGGATCGCCCCCGGTGTGGGCGAGTAGTATCGACTGCTGTTGTGCGAGCCAGCGGGTCGTGCCCGAAAACGGGTACCCCGCCTGAGCTGTCCCGCGAATGAACTCACCACCCGGTGAGGCATTCGGGCGGCGCCGGCGCCTTTCCCGGCGACGGGGTTCGTGTTCCAAGACCGACAACGAGAGCAAGGTAATCCTGTGCGTACCTTCAGTCCGAAGCCGGGTGACATCACCCGACAGTGGCACATCATCGACGCCGAGGGCGTCGTGCTCGGCCGCCTGGCCAGCCAGGTTGCGCAGCTGCTGCGCGGCAAACACAAGCCGACGTTCGCGCCCCACGTTGACACCGGCGACTTCGTCGTCATCATCAACGCCGGAAAGGTCGTCCTGACCGGTAACAAGCGTGACACCAAGATGGCGTACCGCCACTCTGGTTACCCCGGTGGTCTCAAGAAGACTCCGTACTCCGTGCTGTTGGAGACCAAGCCCGAGCGGGCCGTGCAGCAGGCCGTCAAGGGCATGCTTCCGCACAACAAGCTCGGCCGCAAGATGCTGACCAAGCTGAAGGTGTACGCGGCCGCGGAGCACCCGCACGCCGCCCAGCAGCCCCAGCCGTACGAGATCACGCAGATCGCGCAGTAGGCGCGCACCGGATAAGGAAGCTTTTACATCATGAGCGAAATCACCCAAGCCGTCCCGACCCCGGCCGCCGTTCCCGCCGCGCCCCCGGTCGCTCCCGCCATCCCGCACGACCGCCCGGTGCAGACGGTCGGCCGCCGCAAGCGCGCCGTCGTTCGTGCCCGCCTGGTCCCCGGAACCGGCAAGTTCGTCCTCAATGGACGTGACCTCAGCACCTACTTCCCGAGCAAGGTGCACCAGCAGATCGTCGCCGAGCCGCTCGTCACCACCGAGCGCACCGAGTCCTTCGACGTTCTCGCGAACCTGCACGGTGGCGGCGTCACCGGCCAGGCCGGTGCCCTGCGTCTGGCGATCGCGCGCGCGCTGATCGAGCTGGACCCGGAGGTCCGCCCCGCCCTCAAGCGGGCCGGTTTCCTGACGCGTGACCCGCGTGAGAAGGAAAGCAAGAAGTACGGCCTCAAGAAGGCCCGTAAGGCGCCTCAGTACTCGAAGCGTTAGTTCTTCCCGACGGGGCCAGGCACAGCCTGGCCCCGTTCGCCGTACCGTGTTCATAACAGCATCATCGGCCGCGACCGACCCGAGATCCGCGACGACGAGCATCTGGACACGGCAGAAACCGTTATCCAGGAACGACTCTCGCCTCGCCCACGGCAGCCTCGGATACGTCTCGCCCGTTGTGAGATGACCAGATAGATTCGCCGACCAAAGGGGACGCACGTGGGACGACTGTTCGGTACCGACGGAATCCGCGCTCAGGCCAACTCCGCGCTGACGCCGGAACTGGCGATGACGGTCGCGCAAGCCGCCGTCGAGGTGCTCGCCCGAACCGACGGCGGCCGGTGCACGGTCGTGGTCGGGCGCGACCCGCGAGCGTCCGGCGAGATGCTGGAGGCCGCGATCTGCGCGGGTCTGACGAGCGTCGGCGCCGACGTCGTTCGCGTCGGCGTGCTGCCGACCCCGGCCGTCGCGTACGTCATCGCGGCGACGGGCGCCGACTTCGGCGTCATGTTGTCGGCGAGTCACAATCCCATGCCGGACAACGGAATCAAGCTGTTCGCCGCGGGCGGGGAGAAACTGTCCGACGCGACGGAGGACGCCATCGAGCGTGCCTGCGACTCGCCGCATCCGCGCCCCGTCGGCGCCGAGATCGGCCGCGTTCGCGACCTCGTCGACGGCGCCGAGCATTACATCGAACACCTGCTGTCGTCTCTGCCGCAACGGATCGAAGGCCTGCACGTCGTCGTCGACTGCGCGAACGGCGCCGCGTCGGCCGTCGCCCCCGAGGTGTACCGGCGGGCAGGCGCGACCGTGACGACGATCTGCGCGGAACCCAACGGCCTCAACATCAACGACGGTTGCGGCTCCACACATCTCGACGTGGTCTCGCGCGCGGTCGTCGAGGCTGGCGCGGACCTGGGCATCGCCCACGACGGGGACGCCGACCGGTGCCTCGCCGTCGACCACACCGGCGCCACGATCGACGGTGACCAGATCATGGCTATCCTCGCGATCGCGATGAAGGAGGCGGGCACTCTCACCCGCGACACCCTCGTGGCGACCGTGATGAGCAACCTCGGTCTGCACACCGCGATGAGCGACGCGGGCGTCTCCCTGTTGACGACGGCGGTCGGCGACCGGTACGTCCTGGAGCAGCTCAACGCCGACGGTCTCGCCCTCGGCGGAGAGCAAAGTGGACATATCATCATGCCGTCGCACGCGACGACCGGGGACGGCCTGCTGACCGCGCTGCACCTCATGGCTCGCGTCGCGGCGACGGGTTCCCGTCTCTCCGAGCTCGCTGCCGTCATGCGCCACGCGCCGCAGATCCTCATCAACGTCCCCGTCACGGACAAGACCGTCATCGACGCCGAACCCGTGCGGAAGCTGCTCGACCACCACACGACCACGCTGGGAACGCGCGGCAGGATCGTGCTGCGTCCGTCCGGAACGGAACCGATCGTGCGCGTCATGGTCGAGGCCGCCACCGCCGAAACCGCCGAAACCGTCGCCGCCGAGATAGCCGAAGCGGTGCGCGCGCACAGCTGACCCCCGCCACCCCTCGGCGTCCCCCACACCCCTCAAGGACCGCCATGATGGACATACCCTATCCGTGGAATGTCGTGACCGGTGTCGCGTGCCTGCTCATCCTCCTCGGGTTCTTCGGGTGGCTGTACGTCGGCGATCGCCGTCAGCGCGCCCGTTTCCGAGCGTGGGCACACGCGCACGGCCTGGCCTATACCTTCGGCGCGACACTGCCCGCTCCGAGTCGGGGCGCGCCGTTCGCCGACGGCTTCCGCCAGCGGCACCAGTTCATCGGCCGCTACGACGAGCACCCGATCACCGTCACCGAGTACCGGCACGATCGACCGCTGCGAACCGCGACGGTCGTCGTCGCGGGGACCGTCGATGTCAACGCCCCGGCCTTCGACGTCACCGCCGACATGATCGAAGGCCCACCACCACTATCCATTCAGGATTGGGAAGAGATGGCGGAGCGGCTGGGACGTTCCCCCGACATCCACTACCGGCTTGAGAACGGGCGACTGATGCTGATCCGGCGGTACCAGATGATCGACCTCGATCAGGTCGAAGCCGACGCCGAACACCTGGCCGCGCTGTGTCGCCAGATCGCCGTCCCCGGCCGCCCCCCGAAAGCGGCACCACATTAATCGACCGTCCCGGCGAGGTCGTCTGAGGTGATCAGCGACAATCACCCTCGTGGATCATCTACCTGTCAATCATCAACTACGGCCGCTGTGGCGTGGGCTGGCGTTCTTCGCCGGTGTTTACATGCTCGTCTTCGGCATCGTCGGTTTCGTCGCCTCCACCGGTGACGGCCTCGAATGGTTCGCCCAGTCCGGCCTTCCGAGCGCCCTCGGTCTCAAGGCCAACCCGGCGTTCTCGCTGCTGTCGATCGTCGTCGGCGCGATCGTCGTGCTCGGCGTGCTGATCGGGCGCAACGTCGACCGGGTCGTCAACCTCGTCGCCGGGTCGATTCAGCTGCTCGCGAGCATGGGCATGCTCGCCGTGCTGCGCACCGACCTCAACTTCCTCGGTTTCAGCGTCGCGACGTGCGTCGTGTCGTCCATCCTCGGTCTGACGCTGCTCACCGCGGGGCTGTACGGGAAGGTCGGCCCCCGTTCGGCCGAGCAGGCCCAGAACCAGCACAGGCACCGCGTCGTCGGTGGAGACAACACCTGATCGCCTCCCGCACGTGCTCCCTTCCCCCGGTCGATCTCGGCCGGGGGTTCGTCATTCCTCAGTAGACTCCAGGGACGGCTTCATCTCCAGATGGGACAGACCGTTCCACGCGAGGTTCACCAGATGCGCGGCGACCACCTCCTTCTTCGGCTTCCGCGCCTCCAGCCACCAGCGACCGGTCAACGCGACCATGCCGACGAGCGCCTGCGAGTACAACTCGGCCAGCTTGGGGTCGAAGCCGCGTTCGGAGAACTCCTTACCGAGGATGCCCTCGGCCTGGTGCGCCACGTCGTTCAAAATGGACGAGAAGTTGCCGGCGCCCGACGCCACGGGCGAATCTCTCACCAGCACCCGGAACCCGTCCGTGTCGCCCTCGATGTAGTCGAGGAGCGCCAGCGCCGCCTGTTCGACGAGGACGCGCGGGTGCCCGCCCGTCAGCGCCTTGGTCACCCTGTCCAGCAGGGCCCGCACCTCCCGGTCGACGACGACCGCGTACAGGCCCTCCTTGCCCCCGAAGTGCTCGTACACCACGGGTTTGGAGACCTTCGCGCGTGCCGCGATCTCCTCCACGCTCGTCCCGTCGAAGCCCCGTTCGGCAAAAGCGCGCCGCGCTACGGATATCAACTGCTCTCGGCGTTGAGCCGATGACATCCGAACGCGGCGCGTTGTATTCGAATTCTTATCGCTCACCCACGTAGTTTGTCCTGCCCGCTCGTCATCCGCTTACTCAGCCTCTCCCGGTTCGGCCAGCGGACGTTCGACGCCCAGCCGAGTTTCTCGAAGAACCAGATGATGCGGGCCGACGTGTCGATCTGACCGCGCATGACGCCGTGGCGGGCGCAGGTCGGGTCGCTGTGGTGAAGGTTGTGCCACGACTCGCCCATCGACAGGAGCGCGAGCGGCCAGAAGTTCGAGGCCTTGTCGCCGTCACGGGTCGCGAAGGGGCGTTCGCCGTAGACGTGACAGACCGAGTTGATCGACCACGTGACGTGGTGCAGGAACGCGATGCGGATGAGGCCACCCCAGAGGAACGCCGTCAGGGCGCCCTGCCAGGACCAGGTGATGAGGCCACCCGCGACGGCGGGGGCGATGAGCGTCAGCGCGAACAGCAGGCCGAAGAGGTTGTCGACCCGACGGATGTCCTTGTCGGCGACGAGGTCCGGCGCGAAACGGTCGCGATTGGACATGTCGCGGTCGAACATCCAGCCGACATGCGCGTGGAACAGGCCCTTCGTCAGTGCCCAGAAGCCGCTGCCGTAACGCCAAGGGGAGTGCGGGTCTCCCTCGCGGTCGGAGAACGCGTGGTGGCGGCGGTGGTCGGCGACCCACTGGATCACGGAGCCTTCCGCGGAGAGGGAACCCGCGACGGCGAGCGAGACTCGCAGCCAGCGCTTGGCCTTGAAACTGCCGTGAGTGAAGTATCGGTGGAAACCGATCGTCACGCCGAAGCCCGAGACGTTGTACATGATGACGGCGATCGCGACGTCCACCCACGACAGTCCCCAGCCCCACAGGAGCGGAATGGCGATCGCCAGAGCGAAGAACGGTGCGATGACGACGAACCAGAGGCCGATGAGCGTGCCTCGGCTCTGTTTTCCGACGGTCAGTGGTTTGGGTTCGGCGACGGTGTCCGCACTGGTGCCACCGGGGGCGACCGATTCGATGCCGGTGAACGCGCTCATGAGTGTCCTCGCAGGTAGAGCAAGCAGTTTGCAGCGCGACCAAGCGGTGACGGTAGCGCCTACGAAACCGTAACTTACGCAAGCGTAGGAAGGGAATGGGGAAAACCCCCGGATTGGGGGTGGCGTTTCCGTCACCTTTTGTCGTGTCACGGTGTCGTCTGGTGAGGATCTTGGCGCGCTTCGGGTCCACGGATGATCCCGGAGTCGGCGGGGCGGGCGCTCCGGTACGTCGATTCGCGGCTTCCGGCTCGGCGTCGGCTAAGGCGGGTGCGCCACGCGTGGGCGAACGGGTAGGGTGGACGTGGAAAACGGCCCGCGCAACGGGCCGATCCCGGATCGTCTAATGGCAGGACAGCGCCCTTTGAAGGCGTACGTGGAGGTTCGAATCCTCCTCCGGGAGCTCATCCCCATCCGAAGTGGGAGACCACTTCCACCAACGGCGCCGATCACTTCCCCGCCAATTCTCCGTCGATTCCCGTACCTGCGCCCCCGGCATTCGATTGCCGCCGTTCACGTTTCGACATCGTCCGCCTGGCCGGACCACCGTCCATTCCGCTTGGTTGGTTAAACGTCTCGCTTGGTTGGGCAAATTGCGAAAACACGCCTGTTTCGAACATTTGCCCAACCAAGCGGAACTTTTGCCCAACCAAGCGGAGACCCTGATAGGGGAAGAAACCGGGGCGGACGGGTCGGCTGGATACGATGACACGTCGTGATTTCCGATCAGAGGGGCCGGTGTACATGAGCGCAGCACGGGTAGTCGTGGTGTTGGCGGCGGGAATGGGAACGCGGATGAAGTCCGCCCTCCCGAAGGTGCTGCATCCGATGCTCGGGCGGTCGCTGCTCGGGCATGTCCTGAACGCGTCCCGCGCGGTCCGGGCGGACCACACCGTCGTCGTTGTCGGCAAGGCCGGGGGCGACCGGGTCACCGAACACGTAACCGGCATCGCCCCGCAGGCGTCCATCGCGCTGCAACCGGTCATGCGCGGCACCGGCGACGCCGCGAGGGTCGCGCTGAACAGCCTCCCCGACGTCGAAGGCACGGTCGTCGTCCTAGGCGCGGACACACCGCTCCTTCGCCCGGAGACCGTGGAACAGCTCGCCGCCGAGCACGAGGCCTCCGGCAGGGCGGCGACCGTGTTGACGGCGCGCGTCGCCGACCCGGCCGGATTCGGGCGGATCGTTCGCGACCGTTCCGGCGACGTCGTCGGCATCGTCGAACATCGCGACGCCGACCCCGAACAACTCCGCATCGACGAGATCAACTCGGGCATCTACGCGTTCACGATCGGGCCGCTGCGGTCAGCGTTGTCCCGCCTGACGACCGACAACGACCAAGGCGAGGAGTACCTCACCGACACACTCGAACTGCTCATGGCGGACGGGCACGGGATCGGCGCCTTCGTCGCCGCCGACGCCGCCGAGACCTTGGGCTGCAACGATCGCGCCCAGTTCGCGGGCCTGCGGTCGCTGCTGCGGGACCGGATCAACACCGAGCTCATGCGCGCGGGCGTCACGATGGACGACCCGGCGTCGACGTGGGTCGACGTGACCGCCGTGATCGAGCCGGACGTGACGCTGCGTCCCGGAGTCCAGGTGGAGGGCGCGACCAGGATCGCGTCCGGCGCCGTCATCGGCCCCGACTCGACCTTGGTCGACACGGTCGTGGGGGAGAACGCGACGGTGACGCGGGCGCACTGCGTCGAGGCCGAGGTCGGGCCGTCCGCGTCGGTCGGTCCGTACGCCTACCTGCGGCCCGCCGCGGTGCTGTTGGAGGGCGCGAAGGTCGGCACCTTCGTCGAGGTCAAGAAGTCGACCGTCGGCGAAGGCGCGAAGGTGCCGCACCTGACGTACGCGGGTGACGCGACGATCGGCGCGGGCGCCAACATCGGCGCGGGCACCATCTTCGCCAACTACGACGGCGTTGCCAAGCACCCGACGGACATCGGTGAGGCCGTGTTCGTCGGCTCGAACTCCGTCCTCGTCGCGCCGGTCGCGATCGGCGACGGCGCGTACGTCGCCGCCGGGAGCGCGGTCGCCGAGGACGTCCCACCGGGCGCGCTCGGGGTGGCGCGCGGCCGTCAGCACAACTCGGACGGTTGGGTCGAACGGCGTCGGGCCGGAACCAAGAGCGCCGACGCGGCGAAGCGGGCCGGTTCGAGCGACTGAGCCTCCACGTCGAGCGGGTCCGGGCGGACGCGTTGTGAGGCAAAGGTGTTCGGCGAACACGGCTTCCACCCGCGTCCCCGGCGTGCCAGGGCCGCGTCGGGACAGCGCCGGGACCAGTCGAGCGGGTCCGGCTTTGGATTTAGGGCCGCGTCGGGACAGCGCGGGGACCAGTCGAGCAGGTTCCGGCTTTGGATTGAGCGCCGCGTCGGGCCGGCGCCGGGACCAGTGGGCCAGAGCCTTTGGCGTGAGCGCCGCGTGGCGTGGGAACAGTGCAAGATCACCTCTCGCGCACCGATGGTCCGTGCCGGCGGGCTCGGGTGCGGCGCCGCAGGGCCGACGACGGCGCGCGAGACCGACTCGCGGTCGCGTCCGGAAGACGCGTTCCCCGCACGCTTCCGAGTCCGGATTCCGGCGAAGCGGCCGCCCCGCCGGAGCGGTCATCGGCGCGGGCGATCCGCCACGCGGCGGACCGCGGTTCGCGCCCCTCACGTGCCGAAACGTCACGGCGCGACCGGTCTCAGCGGGCCAGCGATCGTCCACGGTCGAGGCGTCGCGCCGCGGCCGTGGAGCCGCCGGTCAGCGAGTCGCTCCGCGCGGCGGAGATCAATTCCACATTTGCTGGGGCAAGTTCCCTCGCGGTCGTGGTCGGCGAGCAAGACTGTCCGAGTCGAGTTACTCAGCCGTAGACACGAGGGTGTGCCCTGATGGCCAGCATTTCCGCCGAGAATCCCAAGAATCTGATGTTGTTTTCCGGCCGGGCGTACCCCGAGCTGGCGGAGGAGATCGGGGAGCATCTCGGCGTGGCGCCGACGCCGGCCGACGCCTACTCGTTCGCGAACGGCGAGCTGTTCGTCCGGTACCGGGAATCGGTCCGTGGCTGTGACGCGTTCGTCGTGCAGTCGATGACGGCTCCGATCAACCGTTGGGTCATGGAAACGCTGATCATGATCGACGCCCTCAAGCGTGGTTCGGCGAAGCGCATCACCGTGGTCCTGCCGTTCTATCCCTACGCGCGACAGGACAAGAAGCACCGTGGCCGGGAACCGATCTCGGCGCGACTCGTCGCCGACCTGTTGAAGACGGCGGGCGCGAACCGCATCCTCACCGTCGACCTGCACACGGCGCAGATCCAGGGTTTCTTCGACGGCCCCGTCGACCACCTGTTCGCGATGGAGACCCTTGCCTCCTATATGGAGGAGAAGTACTCGGGTCGGCCGCTGGCCGTCGTCGCGCCGGACTCCGGTCGCGTCCGCGTCGCCGAACGCTGGACGGACCGGATGGGCGGCACCCCCCTCGCCTTCATTCACAAGACGCGAGACCCGTTGCGCCCCAACGAGATTGTCGCCAACACGGTCGTCGGTGACGTCGCGGGCCGGGTCTGCCTCCTCATCGACGACATGATCGACACCGGCGGCACCATCTGCCGCGCGGCGGAGATGCTGGACGCGGCGGGCGCCGCCGACGTCGTCATCGGCGCGACTCACGCGATCTTCTCGGACCCGGCGATAGCCCGCCTCGAGGCCGCCCCGTGCAGCGAGGTCGTCGTGACGAACACGCTCCCGCTGCCCGCCGACCACGGCCTCTCGAAGCTCACGGTCCTGTCGGTCGCCCCGCTCATCGCCAAGGCGATCAGCGAGGTCTTCCGCGACGGCTCCGTGACCACCCTCTTCGGCGGCCTGTCCTAGGCCGTCGGTGTCGGTGGAGGTCGAGCGCGTGGAGCTGATTCCCGTTCCGCGCGGCCTAGTCACCTTGTCGGACCGCCGGACCGAAACGCGTTGGTCCGTCGACGTGGCGCCGTTTCGCATCGCCGAGTTCCCGGTCACCCAGGACGTCTACGCCCGGTTGACCGGGAAACGCCCGAGCGCCTCGCGGGGTGACCGCCTTCCCGTCGAGAGCGTCACCTGGAATGACGCGATCGCCTTCTGCAACGCCCTGTCCGTCCACGAGGGTGCCACTCCCGCGTACCGCGTCGACCCGGACGAGGTGGACGCCGCGGATGGCGCGGGCGTCGACTGGGACGCCTCCGCCGACGGCTACAGGTTGCCGACCGAAGCCGAGTGGGAGCACGCGTGCCGCGCGGGCACGGCCGGTCCCCGGTACGGCGACCTCGACGAGATCGCCTGGTACCGAGCGAACTCCGGCGAACGGATTCGCGATGTCGGGGGTCGGCGCCCCAACGCCTGGGGCTTGCACGACATGCTGGGTGACGTGTGGGAGTGGTGTTGGGACGTCTACGATCCCGAGGTATACGGTCCGTACCGTGTCCTTCGTGGCGGTGGTTGGTTCGATGAGCACTGGAGCTGTCGGGCGTCCGTGCGACGCCGCAGCCACCCCACATTGCGCATCGACGACGTCGGTTTTCGGGTCGCCCGTTCGGGGGCGTGAGCGATTCGTTCGGTGATTCGCCGAAAACGGAACGGGGCCGCGTCAACCGGCGCTCACACGCCGAGACGGACGGATCGTCGCAGGCTGGGGCCGTGCGGGCGAAACGGCGTCCCGGTGTAAGCTACTTCGGTTGCCACGGCGAGGGCGTGTGGTGGGCTGACCCCACCGTATGCCGTGATCGACGCGGGCTCTTCGGTTGTCGCTTGTCGGCGCCGCGCGCACGTGTCGAGCGCCATCATCCTTTTCGAGAAAGTCATTGGAGCGTTTCCGTGTCCGAGGTCCGTATTAGCGCCGAGCCCCGTACTGAGTTCGGCAAGGGTGGCGCGCGCCGTACGCGCCGGGCCGGGAAGATCCCCGCCGTTCTGTACGGCCACGGTGAGCAGCCGAAGCACGTCGCGCTGCCCTCTCTGGAGTTCACCAACCTCATTCGTCGCGGTGGCATGAACCAGCTGATGACCGTCGAGATCTCCGACGGCACCAGCGAGCTGGCGCTGCCGAAGGCGTTGCAGCGCGACCCGATCAAGGACACCATCGACCACGTCGACCTGCTGCTCGTCCGTCGCGGCGAGATCGTGACCGTCGACGTCCGCATCAACATCGTCGGTGAGCCCGAGAAGGGCGGCCTGCTCGTCACCGAGAACGACACCATCACCGTCGAGGCCGACGCCACCGCCATCCCCGACTCGATCGACGTCTCGATCGAAGGTCTCGCGGTCGGTGGCCACGTCACTGCCGCCGACGTCACCCTCCCCACCGGTTCGACGCTCGTGAGCGAGCCCGAGACGACGCTGGTCTCCCTGACCCAGCCGCGCTCCGAAGTCTCCGCCGAGAACGGCGAGGACGCCGAGGCCGAGGCCTAATCCAGTCATGGCGGATTCACCGTTCCTCGTCGTCGGCCTCGGCAACCCCGGGCCGAAGTACGCCGGTAACCGCCACAACGTTGGTTTCATGGTCGCCGATCTGCTCTCACAGCGGATCGGCGGCCGTTTTTCGCGCAATGCCCGCACCCGCTCCGAGGTGTGCGAGGGGCGGCTCGGCATCGGCGGGCCGCAGGTCGTCATCGTCAAGCCCTTGACGTACATGAACGTCTCCGGTCAGTCGGTGGGTCCGCTCGCGACGTTCTTCAAGGTGCCGGACGAGCGCATCATCGTCGTGCACGACGAACTGGACCTGCCGTTCGGAGTGCTGCGCCTGAAGTCGGGCGGCGGCGAGGGCGGCCACAACGGTCTGAAGTCGATCTCGCAGGCGCTCGGGGCGAAGTCCTATGTCCGAGCCCGGTTCGGCATCGGTCGTCCCCCGGGCCGGATGGACCCGGCCGCGTACGTCCTGCGTGACTTCTCCGCGGACGAGCGCACCGAGCTGCCGCTGTTCATGGAGTTGACGGCCGACGCGGTCGAGGCCGTCATGACCGATGGCCTCACGGCCGCCCAGAATCGGTTCCACACGCCAGCCTGAGCGGTCTCGCCGGTTCCGTCCATTCCTGACGGTTGTCGACAGAGGACCGTCATTTCGAAGTCCTCCCTTCCCCCATCAAGCCGAAGGCCGTTTCGGATCGGCCGAATCATCGTGATGGTGGATTCCTTGTGTCCCAAGGGTTATCGGGGCTCATGCCTCGCGGTTGGTCGAGTGTGGTGGTCCTCGACGCCCGAAATGGCGCAATAACGACAAGTGATCTCCTTATCACGCATAGGCTGGGAGCTTGCCGTTACCTACTCTCGAGCGCCACGTTATACGCGATGACGGGCTTGGTGCCTTTTTTGGGGGTTGTGTGGTTTCCGAAGTAGCCGATGGCGCGCGCCATCAGGTTCCGCGTGCCGAATCCGACCGTGATCTCGGTCGGCGGCGGGGTTGGCAGAGCAGGTACATCGTCGCGATCGGCCTGTCCGACGCGGCCGCCGCGCTGGTCGGCGCCGCCGTGGCGTTCCTCGCCCGTTTCGGCGAGGTGTCCGTCCACAATCAGGTCTATGTGGTCATGCTGGTGGTGATGCCTTTGACCTGGGTCGGGACCTGTGCCCTGAACGGCTGTTACGAGGCCAGGCACCTGTACGTGGGGACCAGCGAGTATCAGCGCGTCCTGCACGCGGGCCTATGGGTGATGGCCTGCGTCGCGATCGTCTCGTACGGTTTCGAGTTGCCGACGTCGCGCATGTTCGTGCTGGTGGCGCTCCCCGTGACGATCGCGACGGCGATCCTGCTGCGGTTCTGTTGGCGTAAGTGGTTGCACGCGATGCGGGCGACGGGTCGGTGCGTCCGGCGGGCCGTCCTGGTCGGTCATGAGGTGCCGGTCGCCGCGTTGACCCGGCAGTTGCGGCGGGAGCACTTCCACGGGCTGCACGTCGTCGGCGCGTGCCTGCCGGGTGGCCGCGCGGTCGGGCCGTTCCTCGACGTCGACGCCCGCGTCTACGGCGATTTCGGCGCGGCGGGCGCTGCCGTGACCGCCGCGAACGCCGACACGGTGATCGTCCTGTCCTGCCCCGAGTTGGACGGCGTTCCGCTGCGGCGGCTGGCGTGGCAGTTGGAGCGCGGCGACGTCGACCTGATCCTCTCGAGCGGGCTCGTCGACGTCGCGGGCGCGCGCACGAGCGTCCGCCCGGTCGACGGCCTGCCGATGCTGCATGTGGAGCATGCCCGGTTGACGGGTGGGCGGCGACTCGTGAAGGAGGTCTTCGACCGCGTCGTGGCCCTAGTGCTGCTGGGGTTGTTCGCGCCGCTGCTGGCGGCGGTGGCGGTCGTGGTCCAGTTCGGTTCGCCTGGCGCGGTGCTGTTCTCGCAGGTCCGGGTTGGACGTGACGGCGTGCCTTTCACGATGTGGAAGTTCCGGTCGATGTACGCGGACGCCCCCGCGCGGCTGGCGGAGTTGCTGGAGCACAACGAGTCCGAAGTTCTGTTCAAGATGCGCGACGATCCGCGGGTGACGCCCGCGGGCCGGTTCCTGCGTCGGTTCTCGATCGACGAACTGCCGCAGCTGTGGAACGTCGTGCGCGGTGACATGTCCCTCGTCGGGCCGCGCCCACCACTTCCGTCCGAAGTAGACATGTATCCGGAGGATGTGCGTCGCCGCCTGGCCGTCAAGCCGGGCCTGACGGGCCTGTGGCAGATCTCGGGGCGGGCCGACCTCCCCTGGGAGGAGGCGGTGCGGCTCGACCTGCGGTATGTCGAGCACTGGTCGTTGACCCTGGACCTGGTTATATTGGCGCGAACGGTGACCGCGGTCCTGCGTTCGTCGGGGGCTTACTGATGGATCGGCGAGGCCAAAGCATGACCACTATGGAACTATCGGACGCCGAGGTCGCCGCCCTGCTCGCCGAGGAGGCCGGAGCGTGGCTGCTGAAGCTGCGCGACGAGCGCGGTTTCGACGACCCGACGGCCCTGCGCCGCGACGGCGACATCGGCTCGCACCGGCTGATCATGGCCGCCCTTCGCCAGCGGTTCCCCGACGACGCGGTGCTGTCGGAGGAAGGCGAGGGCGAGTCCGGGCGCACCGGTTCCGCTCGCCTGTCCGCCTCACGCGTCTGGATCGTCGACCCGCTCGACGGCACCCGCGAGTACGGCGAGGCCGGACGCTCCGACTGGGCCGTGCACGTCGCACTGTGGAAGGACGGCGCGTTGTCGGACGGCGCGGTCGCGCTGCCCGCCGCCGGGCACGTCCTGTCCAGCGACGCCCCGCCGTCGCCGCGATGGACCGACCGTCGCCCCCGCATCGCCGTGAGCCGCAGTCGACCGCCCGCCCTCGTCGAATCCGTCGCAACCGCGCTGGACGCGGAGCTCGTGCCGATGGGCTCCGCCGGTGCGAAGGTCGCCGCCGTCGTGTTGGGTAGGGTGGACGCCTACGTCCACGCGGGCGGCCAGTACGAATGGGATTCTGCTGCGCCCGTCGCCGTCGCCCGCGCGGCCGGACTGCACACGTCGCGAATCGATGGCGCTTCGCTGACGTACAACAATCCCGACCCCAAACTCACCGACCTGGTCGTGTGCCGTCCCGATTTGGCGACCCGATTGCTCGCCGCGATCGCCGACGCGCCCACGCCCCCGACCGCCCGAAAGGAGTGAACAGTGAGTACCGACTATCGCATCAGCCACCTCGACGCCCTCGAATCCGAGGCCGTCTACATCTTCCGGGAGGTGATCGCGACCTGTAGCCGTCCGGTCCTGTTGTTCTCGGGCGGCAAGGACTCCATCGTCATGCTGCATCTGGCCGCGAAGGCCTTCGCGCCCGCGCCGATCCCATTCCCGGTGATGCATGTGGACACCGGGCACAACTTCGCGGAGGTCCTCGACTACCGCGACGCGACGGTCGCCCGCCTCGGCGTCGACCTCGTCGTCGCCTCCGTGGAGGAGGGCATCACCTCGGGACTCGTCGTCGAGCCGCCCGACGGCATCCGCAACCGCATCCAGACTCCCGTCCTTCTGGACGCCGTCGAGAAGTACCGCTTCGACGCGCTGTTCGGCGGAGCCCGTCGCGATGAGGAGAAGGCCCGCGCGAAGGAGCGCGTCTTCTCGTTCCGGGACGAGTTCGGCCAGTGGGACCCGAAGAACCAACGCCCCGAGCTGTGGAGCCTGTACAACGGTCGCGTCAACGCGGGTGAGTCGATCCGCGTGTTTCCGCTGTCCAACTGGACCGAGCTCGACATCTGGCACTACATCGCCGCCCAGGGCATCGACCTGCCGACGATCTACTTCGCTCACGAGCGCGAGGTCGTCGAGCGCGACGGCATGTTGTACGGCGTCGGCGACTTCGTCCGGCCGCGTCCCGGCGAGGCGACGAGCCGACGGGTCGTCCGGTACCGCACGGTCGGGGACGCCTCGTGCACGGCCGCGGTGCCGTCGACGGCCGCGACGGTCGCGGAGGTGATCGACGAGGTCGCCGCGACCCGGATCACCGAGCGCGGCGCGACTCGCGGCGACGACCGCGTGTCCGAGTCGGCGATGGAAGACCGCAAGCGGGAAGGATACTTCTAAGTGGACACCACTGAGTTGTTGCGGTTCGCGACCGCCGGCAGCGTCGACGACGGCAAGAGCACCCTCATCGGCCGCCTGCTGTACGACACGAAGACCCTGTTCGACGACCAGCTGTCGGCCGTGGAGTCGGTGAGCCGCGCTCGCGGCGACGAGTACACGGACTTGGCGCTGTTGACCGACGGTCTGCGCGCGGAGCGGGAGCAGGGCATCACGATCGATGTCGCCTACCGGTACTTCGCGACGCCGAAGCGGAAGTTCATCATCGCCGACACCCCCGGGCACATTCAGTACACGCGCAACATGGTGACGGGCGCGTCGACGGCCGACCTGGCGCTGATCCTGGTCGACGCCCGCAAGGGCCTGGTGGAGCAGTCGAGGCGGCACGCCTTCCTGTGCTCGCTGCTTCGCGTGCCGCACCTCGTGTTGTGCGTCAACAAGATGGACCTGGTCGATTACGACCAGGACGTCTTCGATCGCATCGCGTCGGAGTTCACGGCCTTCGCGACGAAGCTCGACATCCCGGACCTGACCGTCATCCCGATCTCCGCCCTGCGCGGGGACAATGTGGTCAGTCGTTCGGAGAACATGCCGTGGTACGAGGGCACGTCCTTGCTGCATCACCTGGAGAACGTGCACATCGCGTCCGACCGCAACCTCGTCGACGTCCGGTTCCCCGTGCAGTACGTGATCCGGCCGCATTCGAACGCCAACCACGACTACCGGGGTTACGCGGGTCAGGTCGCGTCGGGCGTGATGAAGCCCGGTGACGAGGTGATGGTGCTCCCGAGCGGTTTCACGACGCGGATCGCGTCGATCGAGACGGCGGACGGTCCGGTCGAACAGGCGTTTCCGCCGATGTCGGTGACGGTGCGCTTGGAGGACGAACTGGACGTGTCGCGCGGCGACATGATCTGCCGCCCGAACAATCGCCCGCAGGCGGCGCAGGACGTCGAGGCGATGATCTGCTGGATGGACGAGAAGCAACCGTTGCAGCGCGGCCGCAAGTACGCGATCGCCCATACGACGCGTGCGGCGCGGACCATCGTCAAGGAACTCCACTATCGACTGGATGTCAACACCCTGCATCGCGACGAGAAGGCGGAAGGCTTGGGTCTCAACGAGATCGGCCGCGTCCGTCTGAGGACCACGCTTCCGTTGCTCTGCGACGAGTACCGCCGCAACCGGGCGACCGGAGGTTTCATCATCATCGATGAGGCGACGAACCGCACGGTCGGCGCGGGCATCGTCGTCGAGGCCGCCTGACTTTCGAACTGTTCTTTACGGCGCCGCCGCATCGGAATCCGGTGCGGCGGCGCTTTCGCGTTCACCCGTTCCGGTTCGACTGGGCGACACCGGATACCATAGTGATATCACTTTGAAATCCCCCTCGGTTTTGGAGCACGAAATGGATAAGCCCGCCCCCAAATTCTCCGGCTTTGTCGGGATCGCGTTGTTCGCGATCTACGTGTTGGCCGCGTTCGTCGCGATCGTGCTCATCCCCGAAGACGTTCGCGAGATCGTCATCGTCGGGGCGTCCGTATTCGCCGCACTCCTGGTGATCCCGCTCAGCGGTCTCGTCGTCGTCGACCCGAACGAGGCGAAGGTCGTGCAGTTCTTCGGCAACTATGTCGGCACGATCGACCAGCCCGGTTTCTGGTGCACATGGCCGTTGACGGCGAAGCGGACAGTGAGCCGCCGCGTCCGCAACTTCGAGACGGCCGCCGCGAAGGTCAACGACGCCGACGGCAACCCGGTCGAGATCGCCGCCGTGATCGTGTGGCGCGTCCGGGACGCGGCGAGAGCCGTGTTCTCCGTCGACTCCTATATGTCCTATGTGTCGATTCAGGCCGAGTCGGCCCTGCGTCACTTGGCGACCTGCTACCCGTACGACTCGCACGGTTCCGACCGGATGAGCCTGCGGGACGGCTCGCAGGTCGCCGAGGAGTTGACACAGGAGTTGCGCGAGCGCGCCGCCGAGGCCGGCATCGATATCATCGAAACCCGCATCACACACCTCGCGTACGCGCCGGAGATCGCTCAGGCGATGTTGCGTCGCCAGCAGGCGAGCGCCGTCGTCGCGGCCCGTCAGCAGATCGTCGAGGGTGCGGTCAGCATGGTCCACCTGGCGCTGGAGAAGATCGAAGAGGAGCACATGGTCGTACTCGACGAGGAGCGCCGGGCCGCGATGGTGTCGAACCTGCTGGTCGTCCTGTGCTCCGACCACGCGACGCAGCCGGTGGTCAACGCGGGTTCGCTGTATTCCTGATGTCGCAACGCAAGAACGTGCTCGTGCGGCTCGACCCGGCCGTGCACGCCGCCATCGCCAAATGGGCGGCCGACGATCTGCGGTCGGTGAACGCCCAGATCGAGTACGCCTTGCGCCGGGCGCTGAAGGCGGCGGGCCGTACCC
>NZ_CBCRZX010000018.1:46879-79770 GCF_965137155.1 Stackebrandtia soli | reverse complement strand
ACGCCCCCATCAGCCCCGCCCCGGCAGGAGCGGCCCTCGTCGGCCCCGCCCCGGCCGACGCCGAGGCGCACCCGACCCCGATCGCGTTGCTGCCCGGTGAGCAGACCGCCCGCCGACGCTTCTTCTTCGCGCTCGCCAACGCCTGCACCGTCGCCAGCATCGTGCTCGGCATGACCGCGATCATGCTCGCGCTGTCCGGTCACATCGCGCTTGCCGCCGGGCTTCTGCTCGGCTGTATCGCGATGGACGCGCTCGACGGCCCGCTCGCTCGCAAGTTCGGCGTCGCCAGCCCGTTCGGCGCTCAGATGGACTCGCTCGCCGACATGTGCTCGTTCGGCATCGCGACGCCCATCGTCGTCTTCCAGTGGCTCCACGGCGACCTGCCGACGTGGGCGATCGGCGCCGCCTGCGGCCTCGTCGCGGTCTGCGCGGCGATCCGGCTCGCCCGCTTCAACGTCTCGCCGAAGGACGGCCGCTACTTCTCGGGCGTCCCGACGACGCTCGCCGCGACCGTGCTCGCGATCAGCGCCCTCCTGGTGACGAGCCCGCACCCGGCGTTCGCCGTCGGCATCGCTCTGTTGGCGCTCATGATGGTGTCCGGTTTCCCGTACGCCAAACTCGGGCAGCTTCGGCGGGTCCCAGTCTGGCTGTGGGTACTGCCCGTCCTGTGCCT
This sequence comes from Stackebrandtia soli, assembly GCF_965137155.1. Classification (NCBI taxonomy): domain Bacteria; kingdom Bacillati; phylum Actinomycetota; class Actinomycetes; order Glycomycetales; family Glycomycetaceae; genus Stackebrandtia; species Stackebrandtia soli. The sequence continues at coordinate 79,097 of NZ_CBCRZX010000018.1, read as the reverse complement.
GCTGCTGGTCAGCGTCGAGGTGACGTTCATGATCCTCGTATGCGTCTACCTGGCGTCCGGTCCGCTGCTGTGGGCCGTGCACCGGCGGCGCCCGGCGGGTATCGCCTAAGACCAACGCGAAACGGTCCGGCCCTGATCGCAGGGCCGGACCGTTTTCATGTTTCCTGACGGCGTCAGGCGTCTCGCCAGCGGGCGATCACGGTTTCGCCGCCCACGACGCGTTCACCCGGCGCGACGAGCGCGTCGGCAGCGTCGGCCGGCAGGTACACGTCCGTGCGGGAGCCGAAACGGATCAGCCCGTACCGCTCTCCCTTTGCCAGGAGCGCCCCCGGCTGCGTGCGGTTGACGATTCGACGGGCCACGAGACCCGTCCGTTGGGCGACCGCGACGCGTCCCCGCGGGGTCTCCAACACCGTGTAGCAGGCGACGTTGTGTTCCGCCGACGGTTTCATCGCGGGCGCGTATCCGCCGGTCTCCCGGAACACGTCGACGACTCGACCGGCGACAGGCGCACGGTTGACGTGAACGTCGAGGACGGACAGGAAGACCGCGATGCGCAGCCACTCGGCACCGTCCTCTCCGAAACGGTCGTCGCTGATCCGTTCCACCGACAGCACCTTGCCGTCGCCCGACGACACGACCGCTCCCGGGTCGTCGTCGGTGACGCGCTCGGGATCCCGGAAGAACGCGGCCACCGGCACGGCAGCGACGGCGGGAAGGAGCCACAGCTTCGATCGGGGTTTGGCCTTCTTCGCGATGCCCGCGAGGCCGAGGCAGATCGCGCCGGCTGCGAGCCCGTTGGAATCGATGTTCATGCGCGACGTCAAGGGGACGCTCGACGGCCGGTATGTCGGCGCGATCGTCTCCGCCATCGTCGACGGCGCCTCCCCGAAGCGGAGCCGGTGGATCCGCAGTGGCGGCTGGTTCCGGAGCACGAGATCGCTGCCGACCCCGAACTCGGCGACGAGATCGGCGATGTCCTCCGCCGACGCCGACGTCAGCGGCGCGCAGATCGAGAGAGTCCCCGTCGCGGCCGTCAGTTCCCGCAGCACCGTCGCGGTCTTCGTGAACTCGAACGAGTCGGCCGTGACCGGCTCCGCGAGGATCACGACGTCGGCGGGGGCGGCGTCGGCGAGCGACGTCACCATTCGCACCCGGTCGACGACCCACGCCCCCTGCTCGGCCAGGTACGACTGCATCTCTTCCCGGTTTCCGGCGTCAACCGTGACCGTGAGCTTGTCGTTGGGGAGCAGCGCGTCGATCGCCGCCGAAAGGACCGCGTGGCCCGGCTCGGCACCGACGATCAGACCAGTCTTCGGGCCGGAGTGTCGGATGAACTCATCGACCAGGACGCGCGCCGCGCGCCTACCGATGGTGGGTGTTATTGCCATATACGTACAACTCCTACAGGTCCGGCGTACCGACCCATCATAGAAGGCCGTTGTCGAGCCGCCCGCAATCATGCGATCCGGCCGTGTCGTCACCGCCTGACCCCGACGCACTACCCTTCCCGCTTGGCCGATGGCGTGAAGATCGTCATTATGCGCCGGAGGTCCCCGCCCCATTGTTACGCTCTGTGATGGAAAAGGCCGCAATGAGGCAGGTACGTGGGACATGTTCACGCTGTGGCCCCATCGGAGCCGACGCGGGTGATCACCCGGGCGATCGAGGCGCGGTTTTCCGCGAACACCGCCGACCGTTCGCCGTCACCGACGCTTCGGCACGCCTACCGTGGAGCCCGCCGCTCCCGGTGGTACCTGTCGCGACGAGCCGGGGTCCCGCGCGTACCAGCGCCCCGGCCCGTCGCCTGTTCGACGTTCGGCGCACGGTGAGAAGAAACTCGCACGGTGAACTGATCGCACGGTGATACCGGTCAACACGACGGCGCCGCCCGGCTCACGCGAAGCCGGACGGCGCCGTCTGTTCGTTCTAGAGGGTCACTCGTCGTCGTTGGTGTCCGGTGTCAACTCCACCGGAGGCACGTCCGGGACCGTCACCGATTTCTCGGCACCCCGGAAGACGAGCTTCGAGTTCTCGATGTCGTTCGGGTCGCCCTCGCAGTCGATGAGGACGATCTGACCGGGAACGAGTTCGTTGAACAGGATCTTCTCCGACAACGGGTCCTCGATCTCGCGCTGAATCGTGCGACGCAGCGGACGCGCGCCCAGCACCGGGTCGTAGCCCTTGTGACCGAGGAACTCCTTGGCGGCCTGCGTGATCTCCAGGCCCATGTCCCGGTTGCGCAGCTGCTCCTCGATACGAGCGATCATCAGGTCGACGATCTGGATGATCTCGTCCTCCGACAGCTTCGGGAACACGATCGTGTCGTCGATACGGTTCAGGAACTCCGGGCGGAAGTTCTGCTTCAGCTCGTCCTGGACCTTCTGCTTCATCCGCTCGTAGCCCGACTCGTCGCCCTCGTCGGCCTGGAACCCGAGCGACACGGCCTTCGCCACGTCGCGTGTGCCCAGGTTCGTCGTGAGGATGATGACGGTGTTCTTGAAGTCGACGATGCGGCCCTGACCGTCGGTCAGTCGACCGTCCTCCAGGATCTGCAGCAGCGTGTTGAAGACCTCGGCGTGCGCCTTCTCGATCTCGTCGAACAACACGACCGAGAACGGCTTACGGCGAACCTTCTCCGTCAACTGCCCGCCCTCGTCGTACCCGACGTAGCCCGGAGGGGCACCGACGAGCCGCGACACGGTGTACCGGTCGTGGAACTCGCTCATGTCGAGCTGGATCAGGGCGTCTTCGGAACCGAAGAGGAACTCCGCCAGCGCCTTCGACAGCTCGCTCTTACCGACGCCGGACGGACCGGCGAAGATGAACGAACCGCTCGGACGCTTCGGGTCCTTCAGGCCCGCGCGGGTGCGCCGGATCGCCTGCGAGACGGCCCGGACGGCGTCCTTCTGGCCGATGATCCGCTTGTGGAGCTCTTCCTCCATGCGCAGCAGCCGCGAGGTCTCCTCCTCGGTCAGCTTGTAGACGGGGATGCCCGTCCAGTTCGCGAGGACCTCGGCGATCATCTCGTCGTCGACCTCGGTGACCGTGTCCAGGTCACCGGCCTTCCATTCCTTCTCACGCTTGGACCGCTGATCGATCAGCTGCTTCTCGTTGTCCCGAAGCTGGGCCGCGCGCTCGAAGTCCTGGGCGTCTATGGCCGACTCTTTGTCACGACGGGCCTGTGCGATCCGCTCGTCGAAGTCCCGCAGGTCCGGCGGAGCCGTCATGCGACGGATCCGCATCCGCGCGCCCGCCTCGTCGATCAGGTCGATCGCCTTGTCCGGCAGGAAACGGTCGGAGATGTAGCGGTCCGCGAGCGTCGCGGCGGCCACGAGGGCGCCGTCGGTGATGGAGACGCGGTGGTGCGCCTCGTAGCGGTCCCGCAGACCCTTGAGGATTTCGATCGTGTGCGCCAGCGACGGCTCCGCGACCTGAATGGGTTGGAAACGACGCTCGAGCGCGGCGTCCTTCTCCAGGTACTTGCGGTACTCGTCGAGCGTGGTCGCGCCGATCGTCTGAAGCTCGCCGCGTGCCAGCATCGGCTTCAGTATTGACGCGGCGTCGATCGCACCCTCCGCCGCGCCCGCGCCGACGAGCGTGTGGATCTCGTCGATGAACAGGATGATGTCGCCGCGGCTGCGGATCTCCTTCAGGACCTTACGCAGGCGTTCCTCGAAGTCACCGCGGTAGCGGGAACCCGCCACCAGCGCGCCCAAGTCCAATGTGTAGAGCTGCTTGTCCTTGAGCGTCTCGGGAACGGCGCCCTTGACGATGGCCTGCGCCAAACCCTCGACGGCCGCGGTCTTGCCGACGCCCGGCTCCCCGATGAGCACCGGGTTGTTCTTCGTGCGTCGCGACAGGACCTGCATGACGCGTTCGATCTCGCGTTCGCGGCCGATGACCGGGTCGAGCTTGCCGTCCCGGGCTGCCTGTGTCAGGTTCCGGCCGAACTGGTCGAGGACGGGCGAGGAGGACTGCGCCTGCTCGCTGCCGGTGCCGGTCCCCGCCGAGGCCCCGGCCGGTTCCTTGCCCTGGTAGCCCGACAGCAGCTGCAAGACCTGCTGACGGACGCGGTTGAGGTCCGCGCCGAGCTTGACGAGCACCTGAGCGGCGACGCCTTCGCCTTCGCGGATCAAACCGAGCAGGATGTGCTCGGTGCCGATGTAGTTGTGGCCCAGCTGAAGCGCCTCACGCAGGCTCAGTTCGAGAACCTTCTTCGCGCGCGGCGTGAACGGGATGTGCCCGCTGGGAGCCTGCTGGCCTTGACCGATGATCTCTTCGACCTGCTGACGGACACCATCCAGCGAAATGCCGAGGCTCTCGAGTGCCTTGGCGGCGACGCCTTCGCCTTCGTGGATGAGCCCAAGCAGGATGTGCTCGGTGCCGATGTAGTTGTGGTTGAGCATCCTGGCTTCTTCTTGAGCCAGGACCACCACGCGCCTCGCACGGTCGGTGAACCGTTCAAACATGTGCTCGTGCTCCTTGGATCCGCCCCGCTATGGGCCTGCGCCGACAGGTCTGATTCATCAAATTAATGGATCCACCCTATCGTTCTAGTCCGACGTCAACCGCACACCGGCCGTATGGATTCCCGCCTGAGTCGCGTGTACGCCAAGGGCGAACAAAACCGCCCCCGTGTCGTTCCGATCTTCCGCCTCGAAATGCGCGAACGTGAAGACGTCGAAGGCGCCGAAGCCGATCAGTCGACTTCGACGCCTTCGCACCGTCGCTCGCGTGCCACGGAGTTCAGTCTGGCGCGCCCCCGGTGAGCGCGTGATTGGTGCGTGCGTGACGCGACCGTCGCCCCCGGCGTTATCACGGCGGGCGGTCCCCACCCCCGACCGAAGCTCAGGCGTCGTCGTGATCGCCCTATTGCCCCGCGCGAGCGTGATACTCGTCGATGACGTGTTGCGGAATGCGGCCGCGGTCGGAGACCTTCTTTCCTTCTCGCGCAGCCCATTCGCGAATCGCCTTGTTCTGTTCGCGGTCGATCGGCGTGCGCATGCGCGGGGTGTTGCCGGTTGTAGGGGCACCTTTCCCGCTCGTGGTGTAGCGGCCCAGCCGACGAGCGACGTTGACGTAATCCGCCAGCGCCTCGCGAAGCGTTCCGGCATGTTCATGCGACAAGTCGATCTCATAGGCGAAACCGTCAAGACCGAACTTGACAGTCTCCTCCGCTTGTCCTCCGTCGAGATCGTCGACAAGGATCACCTGAACTCGTTGTGCCACCGCGGGACCTCCGGGTTGTCAATTGTTGTTATTTCGGAGCACACTTTAGCTCAGTCAGGAAATGAATAGTGCGTCGCGGGGGCGACTTCTCGATCAAGTCGTTCCACGACGCACTATTGCGCAGTCTTCTTTACTCCGGCTTTACAAGAGGGAACAGGATCGTCTCCCGGATTCCCAAGCCCGTCAAGGCCATGAGCAGGCGGTCAATCCCCATGCCCATTCCTCCGATTGGCGGCATTCCGTATTCGAGGGCGCGCAGGAAATCCTCGTCCAGTGGCATGGCCTCGGCGTCGCCGCGAGCCGCCAGTTTCCCTTGCTCTGCGAAGCGTTCACGCTGCTCGACCGGGTCGATCAGCTCCGAGTATCCGGTGCCCAGTTCCATGCCGCGGACGTACAGATCCCATTTCTCCGCCAGGCCAGGCGTGTCACGGTGTGCCGCGACGAGGGGCGAGGTTTCCGCCGGGTAGTCGAACACGAAGGTCGGTTCAATCAGCGAATCCGTCACGAGGTGCTCGAATAGTTCCTCGGCGAGTTTGCCCGGTCCCCACACCGGATCGACTCCAAGATCGACCTTATTCGCATATGAGACGAGAGTCTCATAAGGTGTTTCGACCGTGATCTCCTCGCCGAGCACTTCGGATATGGATCCGTAGAGAGTGATCTGCCGCCATTCTCCGCCGAGGTCAAGGTCCAGTCCGTCCGCGTGCTTTACCAGAGTGGACCCGAAAACGCGCTCCGAGGCACCCTGCACGAGGGATCGAGTCAGCTCCGCTACGGAGTGGTAATCACCCCACGCGTGGTATGACTCGAGCATCGCGAATTCCGGTGAGTGCGACGAATCCGCGCCCTCATTGCGAAAGTTCCGGTTGATTTCGAATACCCGGTCGAGACCGCCGACGACGCACCGCTTCAGGTACAGCTCGGGTGCGATCCGCAGATACAGATCGAGGTCGAATGCGTTGGAGTGCGTCACGAACGGACGAGCCGTCGCCCCACCGTGCATCACCTGCAGCATCGGTGTTTCGACCTCGATGAATCCGTCGTCGTGCAGGAGGTCCCGCAGGACCCGCACGACCGACGCCCGGTTGCGGGCGTTGTCGCGCGCCTGTTCGCGGACGATCAAGTCGACGTACCGCTGCCGGACCCGAGTCTCCTCGTTGAGTGGCTTGTGCGCCACCGGAAGTGGCCGGAGCGCCTTCGACGCCATCGTCCATTCGTCGGCCATGACCGACAGTTCACCACGCTTCGACGCGATGACCTCACCCGTGACGGAGACGATGTCGCCGATGTCCACGAGCTGCTTCCACGACGCGAGCGCGTCCTCTCCGACCTTCGCCAGCGACAGCATCAACTGAAGTTCGGTACCGTCGCCTTCGCGGACCGTGGCGAAGCACAGTTTGCCGGTGTTGCGGATGAAGATGACCCGGCCCGTGACCGACTCGACGACGCCGGTCGACTCGCCCGCGCCCAACTCGCCGAAACGGTCCCGCAGCTGCTTGAGTGACGTGGTGCGCTTGACTCCCAGCGGATACGGCTTCACGCCGTCGGCGATCATCGCTTCGCGCTTGCCGCGGCGCACCTTCATTTGTTCGGGAAGGTCGTCGTCGGGTACCGGTGTGCTGGGAATGTCCGTCACAGTGCTGCTTTCTCGTGTGATCACGGGCTTGCGCGCCCGTTGCTGGTGAACTGTCGTCGGCACGCGACGCGCGTCGACGACGAGGCCGTGTGGTGCGGCGGCGGTGATCGTCCGGCCGACGTCCGCGAACGGCCAGCCACAAGCCTAAACGTCGGGCTTTCGGCACGGCACCCGGTTTTGCCTGGTGTGGCGACGACCCGTCAGGCGATTACGGGGTTCATCCGGTACGCGTGTGTCAGATACGGCATCTCGAAGGTGTCCCGACCGGCGAGTTCGGGGTGCTCCGCGATGAGTCTTTCGATGTCCGCCAACATCTCCCGCTTCCGGTCCGGCGTGCACGTCAGGTAGTACGAGCGGGACTTGATGAGCCGGATCAGAGTCGTCGGGGTCAAGGTCTTGCGATGTGGGAAGACCCGCAGCTCATGGCTCGGGAAGTAGGGGGCGAAGTATCCCGGGCGGGCCGCGAGCCGGGCGGTGACGTCGGCGGCGGACTGTGCCCCGACGATGTCGGTCAATCGAGCGACCCAGTCGACCGACTCGTCCCGGACATTCCACATGGGTACGAAGCGCCCGCCGGGTCGGAGGACCCGGACGAACTCGGGCAGCGCCGTCGCCGGATCGAACCAGTGGTACGACTGGCCCGCCGTCACGACGTCGACATGGGCGTCGGGAAGCGTGAGCTCCTCGGCTCCGCAGTGCCGATGATCGGCGAGTCCGGGGCTCACCGCGATCAACTTCTCCAGCATTTGCTTGTCCGGGTCGGTGGCGATCACGTGGTGCCCGGCGGTGATGAGTCGACGTGTCAGCAGACCGGTTCCCGCGCCGACGTCCAGGACGGTCACCCGCTCATCGCCGAGCGCCCAGGTGAGTGCCTCGGCCGGATAGGTCGGCCTGACCGCGTCGTATAGGTCGGCGGCTTGGCCGAATGACAGAGCATGAACGCGCGTGAGGTCCCGGGGGGTGTCGTGACCCGGTTGGGGGGCTTCAATTGTCACGTTTTACAACATACGGCCTGTGGCCTGTTTTGTTGCCGGAACAGTGATCTAGCTCCAGTTGATCCATTGTGGTCAATAATCGTGCGTGTCTACCTGGCGTTCTGGAGGATTCCTCGACCTGTCGTTGTCGCATTGTGATCGCCTGAACGCGGTCCGTTCAGGCGACCCGGGTCCGACCGTCAGGACGCCGCCTTGCGTCCCTCCAGGATCGCCGCCGCCCGCATTCCCAACTGGAATCGGGTCTGCACGCCGTACTGGTTCATCAGGGACCGCACTCTCCGCTGGACCGTCCTCCGCGACAGGTCGAGCTTGCGGCTGATCGCCTGATCGGACAATCCGTTCGCCATGAGACGCAACAACTGGCGTGGTTCGTCGGCGGAAATGTCGGCCCGAGGCGCGGTCATGGATCGCGCCGATGGTGGTTCAGGCACTGGCTGCTTCAACGTCATGGGCGTACCTCACCTTCACGGATGTCGCAAACTCCGTATCTCGACTTCGCCGCAGTGTGGGCGCAGACCATCGCCAATGGACCCACCTGCCGAGGCGACCGTCAAGATCGAATGGTTCTCACCCTTATCCACGCGATAGCTGGGTAGATCGTTGCGATCCGCAACCCGAAAGTCTCACCCGAACGCGAAAGCGGGGTATCCGACCACCCGATCGGCCACCCCCGTCGTATCTGCGGACGACCGCAAGTCCACCAAGCGGCTCGCGAAACCTCGATGGGCCGCCCACGCCAGCATCCCCCGCAGCGCGTACACCCCGCACGCGTCCCGGACACCCACCCTGCGCGGCTCCAACGCCACGATCGCCTCCGCCGTCGCCGTGTCGCGCACCCGGGCGTCCTCCGCGTTCAGGTAGTGCGACAGATCCGTCGAACACAACACCAGCGCGTCATCGGTGGCCGCCGAGTCGATCACCGCAGCAGCCTCCTCGATCGTGGACTGTCCGATGACGATCGGGGTTATCGCGACATCGCCCACGCAACGCTGGAGAAACGGCAACTGCACCTCGAGCGAATGTTCGCGCGCGTGCGGCGCGTCGTTCAACGGGACACCGGGCACCTGCCGCACCGCGACGGTCCCCAATGGTGTATCCCAGCCGGCGACTGACGACGCGGCCGCGCCCCGGAAGGGCACGAAGTGCGACGGACCGACGAGGACCACCCGTCCCACGCGACCGGCATGCGCCCGCAAACGCGCGTACACCTGAGCCGCGACCGGACCCGAGTAGCGGTACCCCGCGTGCGGAACGACATAACCCGAAGCCAGGGCCTCCCCCTCGTCCACGACGATCGGGTCGACGAGGTCGTCGATGGACGAACGCAACCGCACCGGATCGGCGGAGTAGAACCGGCCCGCGACAGCGGGCGGACGAGTCTCGGTCACGACGGATCCTTCCTTGCGGACGTTTCGGGAGCCGCGCCGCCGACCGCTCGCGTCGGCATCCCCAACCGAACCGGCCTTCGCTGACGACCCCAGGTCCCAGGTGGTCCATCGTAGACGCCCGGAACCCGCTCCCCGCAAGCGAGACACGCGCCCACCGCGTCCAACCGCCACGTCGACAGCGATTACCGATCCCGCACCACCACGGCCGCCTCGCAACCCGGGCAGTACGTCGTCTGCCCCTCGGGATCTTGCACGTTGCCGACGTAGACGTATCGCAGGCCCGCGTCCCGCGCGATCCGCCGCGCCCGGCGCAACGTCTCCACGGGCGTCCTCGGCACGTCCCGCATCTTGAAATCGGGATGGAACGCGCTGAAGTGCACCGGCACGTCCGGTCCCAGACGATCCACGATCCACTCGCACTCCGCGGTCAACTGCGCGTCGTCGTCGTTGTGCCCGGGGATCACCAACGTCGTCAACTCGAGCCACACGGACGTCTCGTGCCGCAGGTACTCGATCGTCTCCAACACCTCCGGCAGCCGTGCCAGCGCGACCTTCTCGTAGAACCGGTCCGTGAACCCCTTCAGATCGATGTTCGCCGCGTCCATCACCCCGTACAGCTCCGCGCGCGCCTGCGGCTTCATGTAACCCGCGCTCACCGCGACCGACCGCACGCCGCGCTCGCGGCACGCCACCGCCACGTCGATCGCGTACTCCGCGAACACCGTCGGATCGTTGTACGTGAACGCGATCGCCGAACACCCCAGGCGCACCGCCGCATCCGCGATCGCCTCCGGCGAGGCCGATTGCGACAGCGTGTCGATCCGTCGCGACGTCGAGATGTCCCAATTCTGGCAGAACCGGCACGCCAGATTGCACCCCGCCGTCCCGAACGACAGCACCGGCGTCCCCGGAAGGAAGTGATGCAACGGCTTCTTCTCCATCGGATCCACACAGAACCCACTCGACCGCCCGTACGTCGACAGGACGATCTGGTCATCGACGCGGCCACGCACGAAACACAGGCCACGCTGTCCCTCGCGAAGACGACACTCCCGAGGACAGACATCACATTGGACGCGACCGTCCTGAAGCGCCCGCCAATGCCGAGTAGACACGGTGAACGGGTCGCCAAGATCGAGCCGGTCGGTCGAATACCGTGCACTCTCGCCCATCGAGACTCCTTCCCACAACCAGCGTATGCCCAGCGACCGGGCATTTCCCCAATGGAACTGAGGTGGATCTATGTTTGAATCGACGGGTGGCGGAAACGACCGGCGTGGTCGCGGATGCCAAGATTGTTCGGTGACGGCCGTACCGGAATCCAGCGAAGCCGCGGCCGGTGACCGGCGGTCACCGGCGCCGACTCGGCGCTGGGTCATCCACGAGACGGCCCCCACCAGCTGGTGGCCGGACGTCCTACTCATCCTCGGGTTCCTCGCCCTGAGCTCACTACTGCTGTGGCCGTCGCCGTTCGTCGAGGTCGACGTCGCCATCCGCGACTTCGTGGACTCCCACCGCCCCACCTGGGCGTACTGGATCGCCCGCGTGTTCAACCTGCTCGGCCAGGGCCTGCCACTGGCGATCGTCGCCGCCGTCCTCATCGGATGGCGATGCCGACTACATCGCACGATCAGACCGGCCCTGATGTACGGCGTCACCTACGCCTTCGTCGGGCTCGTCATCCTCCCCAAGATCTTCCTCGACCGGGTCGCACCACACTGGCCGGACGCTCCGCCCTACGTCGACGCGGCGGGCGCCGTCCTCTTCAGCGACATCCTCGACCGGCAGTCCTACCCCTCAGGGCATGCCGTGAACACCGTCGTCTGGTACTTCCTCATCGTCATCGCGCTCGGCGATCGACTGACCCGGACGACGCGGGCGCTCCTGATCTACCTGCCACCGTCACTGGTGTTCCTCAGCCAGACCTATCTCGGTTTCCATTGGGTCACCGACACCCCCGCCGGGCTGTTCCTCGGGATTCTCATCGTGCGGATCATCGCGCGAGTGCCGTGGGCGACGATGCCGCTGGGCTTCCTGTCCCGCCTGGACCCGGGCCCACAAACCACTCCCGCGGTCGAAGCCGCCGCGGAGCCCGACGCCGAGACGAGTGCCGACTCGACCGACGACTCGACCGCCGCCCCCGACGTCGAGCCGCCGGAGAAGTCCTAGGCCGGGTCGCGCTCGGTCCGGGCGCGCCGACGCGCGTCCCGCACCCGCCGCAGTCGATTGATCAGAGTCGGTTCCGCGCGCAACGCCGCCGGTTCGTCGAGCAGGTCCGCCAGCCGCTGGTAGTACTCGATCGCGTCGCAACCGAACTCGTCGCGAATCGCCTGCTGCTTCGCGCCGGCGCTGCGCCACCAACGCCCCTCGAATCGGAGCAGGTCGTACTGGGCCCTGGTCAGCCCGTCGGGGACCTCGCTCGGCGTGGCCCCGTTCGTCGTCGTCTCGGTCATCGGCCCTCCGCGATCAGGGGGATCAGGTCGGCGATCGAATCGGCGATTCGGTTGGGCTGGAACGGGAAGCGTTCGACCTGATCGCTGGAGGTGACACCGGAGAGAACGAGGATCGTCTCCAACCCGGCCTCCATGCCCGCCACGACGTCGGTGTCCATCCGGTCTCCGATCATCGCCGTCGTCTCGCTGTGCCCGTTGACCTTGTTCAAGGCACTGCGCATCATCAACGGATTCGGCTTGCCGACGAAGTACGGTTCGACACCCGTCGCCTTCGTGATGAGCGCCGCGACGGCCCCCGTCGCCGGCAGGATGCCCTCGGCCGACGGCCCCGTCGGGTCCGGGTTCGTCGCGATGAACCGCGCTCCCGCCTCGACGAGTCTGATCGCCGTCGTCATCGCGCCGACGCTGTACGAGCGGGTCTCGCCGAGGACGACGTAGTCGGGGGATATGTCGGTGAGGACATACCCGATCTCGTGGAGCGCGGTCGTCAATCCGGCCTCGCCGATGACGTAGGCGCTGCCGCCGGGGCGCTGGACGGAGAGGAAGTCGGCCGTCGCCAACGCGGAGGTGTAGATCGACTCGGCGGGGACGTTCAGCCCTGCCGCGCGCAACCGGACGTGCAGGTCGCGCGGCGTGTAGATCGAGTTGTTGGTGAGGACGAGGAATCGCTTGCCGGAGTCGGTCAACGTCTGAAGGAACTTCCCTGCGCCCGGCACGGGAATACCCTCGTTGACCAGCACACCATCCATATCAGACAGCCAGCATTCGATGGGAGCGCGAGTCGTCATAGGCGCCAGTCTGCCATCTCCGGGTGGTCGACGGTGGCGTGAGCGGGTCCGATCCGGTGTGATCTCGACATACGCTCGACCGCGCCTGTCCCGCTGGTGGCGGGGGCGACCTCCTATGCTGTGTGCCGTGATCGAAACGGCCGTGGTTATCGTCTTGGTGGCCGCCTGTGGCGCTTTGGCCGGGGGGCTTGGATACGCGGCGGTCAAAATTGGAAGGAACAGATGACCGGCACAGGTGAGCAGTCCGTCCCCGACTTCAGCTCGACGTTCAAACCGATCGGGCCTTACCCGTTCGAGGACACCCACAATCTGAGGCACGGTCCCGACCTGCATCCGGACCTGTTGCCGCTGCTGCCGTACATCGGCGTGTGGCGTGGCCGGGGTCAGGGCGGCTATCCGGGCATTGAGGACTTCACGTACGGCCAGGAGGTCCGGATCTCCCATGACGGGCGGCCGTTCCTGTACTACGAGTCCCGCACCTGGCTCGTCGACGCGGACGACGAGCCGGTGCGCCCGGCATCGCGGGAGGTCGGCTGGTTCCGAGTCCTCGGCGACAAGGGCAAGAAGACCGAGGTCGAGCTGGAACTGAGCAACCCCACCGGAATCATGGAGCTGTACTACGGGAACGTGGACGGGACGACCGTCGAGCTCGCCACCGATGCCGTGCTGCGCAGCCCCTCCGCGAAGGAGGTCACGGCGGGGAAGCGCCTGTACGGGATCGTCGAGGGTGCCCTGATGTACGCCGCCGAGATGGCCGCGATGGGGCACCCGTTGACGCCGCACCTGTCCGCCCGTCTACAGCGGATCGAAGGTTAGAGCTTGTCCCGTTGCCCGGCGGCTCGGCCACGGCAGTGTCGGAACGCCATCAACCGCGTTGTCGGAGAACCTGCATACGACACCGGTATGCAGGTTCTCCGCCTTGCCGGGTGACGCCCCGACCCGTGCCTCGCACGACCTGAGACAACGGGACAACCTCTAGTCGCAGCGATCGCCCACCCGCCGCGCGTCGATCGTGGCGGGCCGGGCGCCGTCACGAGCGTGTGCGGGCCGGGAGCGAGGGCGGGGCCGGCCATGCGGTGGCGGGTGTGAACCACGGCATGACCGGCCCCTTTTCTGGGTTGGGCGGTGCAAGGTTTCTATGGCGGGATCGCGGCGGGGGAGCCCGATCCCGGTATTTTTGCTTGTGCAAAGTCTGTCGTACTGTAAAACGACGCTGTTCGTGGCCGGTTACGGGCTGCGATGAAACCTGTCATGTCGTCATCGCCGTCCGTGTCCGGGGATGGTGAACGGTTTCTCGATGAATCTCGTCGGGATCGGTTGTCGCGGGACGATCCACGGCTCGTCGAGGGCGCCGTCCGGGTGGGCGTCCCATTGCCGACCGACCTTCGGGACGGCGATGGGATAGATGGTGAGGCCGTCGGCGGCCAAGCGCATCCGTAGGAAGCACTTCGCGTCGTCGATCGACTGGCCGGCGAAGAGTTCGTTGTCGTTGACACCGAAGCCTCCGGCGATGAACAGATACGCCGACACGATGATGGACGCGGCGAGTCCGCTGACGGGCACGTACGCCAGGTACGCTTCCCAGCCCGACAGCTCCAAGGCGCTCCAGGCGGCCGTCCCTGCCGCCGTCAGCCCCAGGTGTCCGGCGGCGTGACACGCCGCCGCGACCCAGTGCCGAGGCTTTCTATCTCCATTGGAGGGATGAGCGAAGGCCACGGTGATGCCGAAGGTCCCGGCGGCCGCCGCGACGGCGGTCCCGGGCGTCCCGAGGAACGACAGCAGTCCGAGCAGGTGGATGAGTCCGAGGAGGACGACGAAGCCGAAGTTCAGCCACGGCAGCCTCCAGAACACCTTCGCGGCGTATCGCCACGATTCGCGCTTGCTCGGATACGTCATCGCCGCCTCGTAGGTGCGCACGGGCGAACCGTGTCGTGCCATCGAGTCCGGTGGTGGCGCCTGCAGGAGATCGGGCAGGTTGTGCGTCGGCGACAAATACGCGCCGCCGCCGCCCGCGGTGATCAGGTGCCGGGGCCCGCCGAGCTCGCGATAGTGGGCGTAGTGATGCCGATCGCCGGTCAGGACGACGGGGACGGTGCCGCCCTTGGGTTTGATGAACGTCCTGATGAAGTAGTCGACGCGGTCGAACGCGCGCGGGTCCGCGTCCGTCCAGGTCCACGCCGGGCGCGGTACACAGAGGATGACCGGATCGCCCGGTTCCATTGTCTCCAATGCCTCGGCGAAATAGTCCAGTTGTGGACCGTCGAGATATTCGTCGAATTGCGCGTCGATGCCGAGCAACCACCAGCGATGCGGCAACCGCACCGCGAAGTAGCTGCGGGCCTGGCGGGTCTGGCGCCCGCCGATATTGCGTTGCTGGCCGAAAACGCGAAGGAACGACGTGAGTCCGTCGTACCAATCGTGGTTTCCCGGAATGGCGTACAGGTGTCCGTTGCCGGTGGGCATGGCCGCTTGATACGGCCCACGGCAACGGTTCTCGTAGTCGCGCCAGTTCGCGGCGGGATAGACCTGGTCGCCACCCATGACGAGGATGTCGCCACGCGGCAATTCCTCGCCCGGATTGATGGACGGTCGACTCGTCAGATACGCGATCGTATACGTGGAATCGAAACCGTCTCCGACGTCGGCGACATAATCGAGCCACAGCTCGTCTCGATCGGTGTGGTCGAAGACGTCCTGTTTGAGCAGTGCCTGGAACTCGCGTTTGTCCAGGTAGGCGCCGAGGACTTTGGCGAGGATGACTCGGGCGGCGGTGGAGGCGAGTACGCGTTGGGACATCCATCGCACCGGCGCTTGACGGTGAAAGCGAAGCTGTTTACTGGATAGATCCTTGGGGCGTTCTTCCATGTAACCACGTTGCCCCATTTCGTCCCATTTGCAAAGTGGTTGAGGTGGGTAATCACCCTCGATCGAGCTAATCGTAATGAATTCGTTACTGAAAACGCCATAGCGTGACGATCATTGTAGACAAACCGCCTTCGTCGTCGCCGCAACGACATCCGTCCAACCGCCCAATGTGTCACCGTGACCGTTCGTGGAGGCTCGGAAGGCAATACCCATACGAGGTTTTCCCTTGCGATGCGGCCTTCGTTCGGTCATCCCACCCAAGGGGTTGTCGAACACGCGCGTCAGTGCCGGTGCAACGGACTTTCAAGCTGATACTTGTGAATGTCTCGATGATTCTGGGGTGCGGCCAATTATCGACCACAAAGGATTTGGGTTCCGGGCGATCAGGCGACGTCGTGCGGGAACGGTTCGACCGGAGAGATCAGTCGACGGCGGCGGCGTCGTCCAGGGGGTAGACGTCGACCGGGTTCGTATCGACGAACTCGACGGCGACCCCCAGCACCGAGGCCGCCGGGAGCGCGCAGTCCGCGAACCGGACCATCCACCGGCGTTTCGTCCACAATGTGATCTCGGGTGCGTCGAGGTCGAGGGGCACGTCGGAGTCGAACGCCTCGAAACGGGCGGGATCCTCCGCGACCGCCTCGCGGACGGCGCGCTCGGCTACGAGGAGCAGTTCCGGCAGGGAACTTGCGACTCGCGCGGCGTGCGTCGTGTCGACGTCATCGCCGTCCTCGTCCGGATCCACGACGATGTGCAGTGGTGGCTCGACCGGGGTTTCGCGCCGCCAACAGCGCAGCCCGTCGGGCGCGTCGACCGGCTCGCACGCGCCGAGGCCGTCGATCGTCCATGTCATGCTCACGATCCTTCCTGGCGTGTCGCCGGTTCCGTCTCGAACGTCGATATCCGGCCGCACTGTGCCCGCTTCGCCGTGCGTCGCCGGGACGGCGTGGCCCCGACGGTTGTACGAGTCGAACTCTGCCAGGTCCGGTCGACGGAGTCCAGGCCACCGGTCGACGGCGTTCTCGACTGACGGAGTCCTCGGCCGACGGTGTGCGGATCGATGTCGACGTGAATCCCAGTTCTGCGACACGGGCCTTCGCATCCACGCACGCACCTTCGGGCACGTAGGATCCTTCCGCATTCCACAATGTGGAAGGTGCTCGGTTGCCGAGGCGTTCGGACCACCCGTCGACATCGAAGTGATGATCTGTCGATCGCGAGTTCGAGATTTCTGCCGGATGTCGTGGTGTGCCATTTTCTTCTCCAACTCGAGAAGGCGATCCCGAGCGCGATGGGCACGGCCCGGAGGGGCCGAATGCCGCCGCGCTCCGACGTCGCCCGGCCGTGGACTCGGGGGTGGAAACCGAAGCGAGTCAGAGACGTCGAGGTCCGAGGGCGACGCGTCCGACCCCGTTTGCGTCTACTGAGGATTGATGGTCGTTCGGGGCGTCGTGTTCGCCGCCGGACCGCCCGCGAACATGACGAAGGCTCCCCGCCCTGACGTTCGGGGCGGACCATTTCAATTGGCGCGCATTACCGGACATGGTCAGCACGTGTCAGCTCGCCGCATTGGTCGTTGAGTTGGTATGAGAAGAGACTCCACGTGCACCACGACCCGCCTGATCGACGTCCCCAGGGCCTCGGCACTTTCGAAGACCGGCGAGGCGCGTTGGCGGCGAGCAGGCGTGAACCGTTCGGCGTTCACACCCGTCCATCGGTGGCTCTACAGCCGCCTTCTCGCTCGAGAGGGTGACCATAGTGCTTGATCCGGCGGCGCGGACGGTGATCCTCGGCATTCTCCGCGATCTCGGAAAAACCTCCGGCAGAGACGAGGCGACGTGCCTCATGATCGAAACGCTCGCGGTCCTCACCACCCTCACCGAGAACGGCGCGCTCACTCGCGACGACGGTCTCCGTATCGTCATGGCGCTGTGCGGATACGACGATGACCCGAGCCTCGTCGAGGACATCCTCGACTCGATCTGACCGAGTTCCACGACACTCACCCTCCCAACGCCATTGGAACACTATGGACTACATGGATTCGTTGGGCGCCAGTGTGACCGACCCGGCACCGGTCGCGTCGTCGCAACTCACGACCGTCGTCGACGTCCTGACTCGAGATCGAGCGATTCAGCGGCGATCCGTGTCGCGACGAAGGTGGTGGGGAAGGCCCCGGCGAGACCGACCATTGCGGTCCACCGGATGGGCGACTTCGGCATCAGGACGTGTCGCACCGTCTCGACGGGCGCCCCACCAGGACCGGTGGGGCGCCCGTCGCCCGCGGCACGTGCCACGGCAGGTCGGCTACCGGCCAGCCGGGTTCTACGTCTGCCGCAACGTTCTGCCGAATAGGTCGACGTGGCCGCGCCAACGGTCATTGCGGATCTGGTCGGGACCCGATGGGGTCTGCCGCGATCGCTTCCTTCCGGTAGCGCCGAAGGGGTCGGGACCAGGACGGCGGATCCGTTCCTCACCGATGTGGTCTCTGCGGGGCAGCTGGAAGCTGAGCTGAAAGTTCGCGCGAAGTTGCTAGAATTGTTGCCTCGCAACGTAAAGCACGGGAGTGGCCAGTGTCCAGTGACTCCGGCTCGGAAGACACGGGAAAGATGTTGGGGATCATCGCCTCGGTGATCGGGATCCTCGCCTTTTTCGGGATCAGCAACTGTGATGATTTGAAGAACGCCATGTCGTCGAGCGAGAGTCCGGGAGATGGCGACATCGGCGACTGCGTCTATGCCCGACGGATCGAAGAAGGAGCCGGGATCGACATGGTCCTGGTCGATTGTGACGATTCAAAGGCCAACGGCTACATCTACGAGATCGTGTGGGGAACCATCGACGAGAACCGTTGCCCCGACCCCGGTTATGGGCGGACCAGACTGTGGTACTGGGTTGACTCCCGCGACGACGCCGAGGATCGCGTCATGTGCGCCTACTGGACCAAATGACCGGATACCCGGGTAGGTCGGCCACCGCTGGTCCATGAGTCCGACGCACCAGGATCAACTGCCCCAATTGCGGCTGGTGACACGTTTCTTACCAGTGGGCCAACCCGGAGGACTTCCCTGCGATCGCGGTTCTGGGGCAACGCTGCGGCGACATTAAGCAGCTCACGCCCGTCACCGTAGGCATCAACGACGCTGCTGCCTGCGTCATCGACGCCGGCGACAGCACACTCAAATGCAACCGGTGTCACTCCGGCCGCGCGGACGACCCTCCGCCGTCGACCAACCGCGAAGTGTCGCCGGGATCGCCGACTGGAGGGCGGCCTCGGCCGTGGCGGTGTCGAGTGCTCCGGCGAGTTCGAGGGTCACGAGCCCGTGCAGGGTCACCCAGATCGACAGCGCGATGGACGTCGCGTCGCCGGTGAGGGTCGAAGCGGCAAGTGCTCGGTCGATCGCCTCGAGGAGGGGGCGGACGGGGTCGCCGGTGCCGACGGCGCCAGTGGGGTCGAAGGTCTGCACGCCTCCGAACAGGACCGTGTAGAGGTGGGTGTGCTCGCGTGCCCAGCACCGGTACGCCACGGAAAGGGCGTGGATGTCGGCGAGTGGGTCGTCGGAGTCCGGCACCTGCGACAGAACGTGGAACAGTCCGCCGACCGCACGGGCGCGCACCTCGTTGATCAGCGCGTCCTTACTGCCGAAGAGCGTGTACACCGCAGCGGTGGCGGCTCCGGCGGCTGCCGCGAGGGCGCGAACGGTGATCGATTCGCGCGGCCGCGTCGCGAACAGCTCAGTCGCCGCTTCGACGAGCCGTTCCTTGACGGTCTCGTCGTTCGTCCTAGGCCTGCCCATGGGAATCATTCTAGCCTAATGCTAACGTTGTTTTGAAACCTTGTTCTGAAACTACACTCGAGGATCTCCGATGTCCTTCATCCGTTCTCTCGGCGGTCTGGGACTGGCGCTGGCCGCCGTCGCCGGATTGGCCGTGCTCTTCCTGGCGCTGATCGTCGTGACCAACGGCGCTTGGTCCGGCACTCCGGCCTGGCTGATCACTGCCGGAGTAGGGGCCGCCGCCGCGATCTGGCGGGGCCGGCGACGCACACGACCGCGCTTGCTTGTGCCGGTAGCCGTCGCCGCGGTGCTGACCGCCGCCGTCCTCATCCCGACCGTGCCGACCGACAGGCAATACCCCAGCGACCTGGCTTTCGTGGCGACCCAGCACTGGAGCTTGGCCACCGGCAGCCAGGTCGCGGTCTACCACTACCCGCCCGACCCGGACACCACCCCGCGCTCAACACCCCTGGTGTTCCTCCACGGTGGTCCCGTCCGCAGCATCTCCGTGATCGACCACGAGTTCCTGCAACTACTGGCCCGGCATGGTTACGACGTCTACGCATACGAGCAGGCCGGCGGCGGGCGAAGCGGCCTGCTGTCGATGGACCAGTACAGCATCGACCGATCGGTCCGCGACTTCGGCGCGTTCATCGAGCACCTCGACGCCGGCCCGGTCGACGTGCTGGGCTTCTCCGCAGGCGGGGTCGTGCTCACCCGCGCTCTCGCCGATCCGGACTTCTCCACCCTCGTGCGCAAGGCGATCGTCGCCGAGCCAGGGCCGATGGACGGGCCCACCGCACGGATCGACGGCCAGCCGGGCCTGCCGAACGCGCGCGGTCTGGCCCCGGCCGTTCCCGGCCCGCGCTCCACGAACGTCCCCAGGTACGCGGTGGCGTTCGGCCTCATGCGACTGGGCCTGCTGTCACCCGACAGCGACCTGATCGGGCAGGCCGAAGGCGTCAACGCCTTCACCGCCGCCGACCTGGGCGGCGATACCGCGTCCGCCTACTGCGCGCAGGACGCCCACCGCATCCCCGTCGAGGACACCACTGAGAACTTCTCCTTCAGCGCCGCCGCGAGCATGCAGATCCAGCAGACCATCAAGGACTCGCCGTCGATCATCGAGGGGCTTGGACGCTCGACCGTGCCCACCATGCTAATGATCGCCGAGTGCTCCTCGCAAACGCGCCAGTGGGCGACCGCCGTCCTTGCCGCCAACCCCACCGTCGAGCGAACCCAGTACATGCCCGGCGTCGGACACCACATGTGGAACGGTCTCGATGACAACGACGAGCGGGCCTACGCCGCCGTCGACGCGTTCCTCCAAGGCGCCCAGGCGCCCTTGCCGAACTACCCGACCCCCGCCGATATCCCCGAGTTCCTCAACCAAGACGACTGAGAGTCCACTCCGGACGATGCGCGGATTCCGAGCTGCTCAGCAGCAGTGAAAGCGCGCGCGGACGATAGCGCTTCAGGGGTGGTGCAGGAGCCGACCAGATCGTAGGGGCGGCGACCGGGCCGGACTCATAGGGAGAGCAGGCTCGGTCGGGCAGGCCTTCGCGCTCCAGACGCCGAACGGCCGGCCCGAGAAGCTCCACACCGAGGACTTCCAGGTCCTGCTGCGCGCCGTCCGGCCCGACCTGACACACCTGTGTTTGGCCGACACCGGAACGACTCCGGTCGCCGGCTCCTCGCCGTCAACGGAACCCTTCGCGGCAACCTCGAACTGTGGGCCGAGATCGAGGCGGTATAGGACCGCTGGAGCAGCTGGGGCTTCCCAAGTCTCCACAACCTGACCGCGGCCGTTGCCGACGACGGGCGTACTGAATTCCAGCGCACGCGGCCACCGCCTCCGTCTAGACCCGCAAGGCTCCAAACTCCAATCTGGGTGGAGGTCCCCGGTACCCGGCCGAGTTCGCTCAGCCGGGTACCGAAGTATCCCGGCACCGCAGCCGCCCTTGGTGGCTGACCAGCCTTGCCGCGCTGCTTTGCCGCTCACGACACGTTTCTTACGAACTGGCCTTCTACGACATCACCCCGGTCCGGCGCCTGTCCACACCGGACGAACTGGAGCGGCCCGACCGCATGGTGTGTAGCATCGGCGTCCTCGGCCGCGCCTGGCGGCAGTGGCGCCCGACCGGGCCCAAGCTCTGTTGTTGGTACCACGACGGGTCGTGGCATGACGCCTCGGAGATCGCCATTGGCCTCGTCGAGGAGGTCACCGCCTCCGAGCACGCCGGTGAGGACCTGATCGATGCGATGCGCGAAGCCGTGCGGCCGTGGCCTGCTCGGCTGGACCCACGAAGCCGTCCGGAGTCTTCTTGTCGGCGGCGAGCCCGTCTGCATCGGCAGCACGGCCGACCGGCGCGAGGGCGAGCGGTACGTCGGCGGCTGCACCGCGCCCTCGCGATGATGCAGCAGGGCGTCCGCCGGACCGTCACGATGCGACTGAAACTGCTCGACCCCGACACAGGTGACCTCGTCCTCGGCTAGCGGCCGGTTTTTAAGACGTTTACTACTGGAGGGCCGCGGTGTGTCGGCCACAGGGTGTCCGCGGAACTGCCGGAAGGGGGGGACCATCACCATCGAACAGGACGATGTCGACGTCGACGCGCAGAGCACCCTGCGCCTCACCCAGACGGTCCCGCCCAGGTACGAGCTTCGTGAGATCACGACCTTCGCGATGACCATCGACGGGGCAGGTGAAGACGGGCCGCTGGTTCTGGGCACCAGGAACCCGATGGTCCTCATCGGCCAACTGACCCAGTACCCGCCCAAGGGAGACCTCTACCGGTTGGAGAACCCGGTCGAACTGGTCGAACTCAAGGACCGGGAAGACTCCACGGCCAAGCCGGTCGCCGTCATCGAGCAGTTCCCCGTCAAGGTCGGCGGCCTCTAACCGCCGCACCGAGCATCGGCGCGAATCCGAGCACAGACGTACGCCTCGCCACCCCGAGGCCGGGACGGCGAGGGCATTCGGTATCAGTTAGGCGGGCCTGTCGGTTCGATTGGCCGCCACGTCCACGACGATCGCTGTCAGTACGACGAGGACGACGGTGATCGCCTGGGGGAGAACGAGAAGGCAGGAGTTGACTTCCACCATCGACGGCGGGAAGTGGATCGTGGTCGATGACGATCGACGAGCACGACGAACCGCCCTCACTCCATAACGGAGTGGGGCCGTGCTCGGTGGGGTTCTGGTCGGGTCGAAAGGGCTTGTGGGACGGGTTCCGATCGGTTCGTCGACTTCGGGACGTCAGAACGTGACGACGGCGCCCAAGACGCCCTCCGTCAACTCGTCGAGGTCATCGGCGTAGTCGCTCATGGGGGCGTCGTTCGAATCCTCTTTGAAGATTGCCAGCTGGATCGCGATCTGCGACCCGTGCGCGATGTACACGATCTGGGAGATCAGCCCTTGGTCGGTGGTGGGATACACCGTCCGGCAGTACTCGTGGTCGGCGAACGTGTCGCTCTCGGCATCATCCGCCATGGGGAGGAAGTCAGAGGGCAGCGCGGCCGTGTCGTCGGTGATGTCCATATGGAACTCACAGGTATCGAGGGGGCCGGTGTCGTCAACGATGTCCTGGTACTCGCCACGGTCGGCCTCGGAGACCGGGTTGACTCCCAGGAACAGCACGACGTTGATATCGGTGAACGGTCGTGACACCTGACAGTCGTGTTCACGGCCGTCGGTGGGGTCGAAGGAGTTCTGGGTGGTGTTGCCGTCGGTGCGGTCGTCGAGGCTTTTCCCGATCTTGTTCGCGACGTTCGTGCACAACTCCTTGATCTGGTCCTGATCGAGGAGTGGCTCGTCCTTGAGGGCTTCAGAGATGGCATCGAGGACGGGCTTCGTCGTGTCGTCGCCGAGTCGGCCGGACGTTGACGCGCAGGACGTGACGGAGAGGGCACCGACGACCACTAGCGTCATCAGCTTCTTCGTTCTGGATGCCATGGGGCGCTTCCGTTCTCGACAGATCGGGAGAGGTGACGGTCATCGTGTCACATCCGGTCAGTTCCGGTCTGCGAATACTGGCGAGGTGCGACAACTGACCGGCGGTTGCGGGCGTCGTTCTAGTGGGCGGGTCGTTTCGCCACGAGATCGAGCGGACGGGTCCGTCCTTCCCGCGATCTACCTATAGGGACACGATTGTGAGAACGCCGACGACGCGAACAGTGAGTAGACAGGGGGAAGTGTATGGACCCCCGTTGACAATGCTGACATTGTTGACAGAAGTCTGTTCGAGCAGCTAGAAAGCCATGATCATCTGTTGGCAAGACGTTGACAAAAGTCCTGTCAGGTCTCATCTGAGTTGAGGCATTGATGACTGTGAACTGCGGTTCCTCATTCAAACTGAGGCAGGTCTCGGCGTAACGGATCCGTTGTGGAGGTATAGGTCGCGTAGCAGGGATATCTCCGCGCCATGGTGGATGACCTCGAGGTTCACGTACAGCATCTTCTTCGCCAGAGGTGCGTGGGCGAATGCGGGCGGGAAGCCCTGCGGTTGGGCCAGTCCGGTGGTTCCGAGGTCGCGGACACCACTGATCCAGATCTCGAACTCATCATCGAGCTTTCGCAGCGCCTCCTGGGCGGTGCCTGCGTATTCGAACGTTTGCTCACTGGCGGGTGGGCAAGAGAAGTGCCTCCCGTTCGTCTTTGCCAACCCGACGCTCAGGTGCGCCAGCCGCCAAGCGATGGTGGTCACCGGCTCCCGATCGTGTGGCGGCTCGGCGTAGTCCATGGTGAACTCGCCGGTCCCGAAGGAGATCGGCGCCGAACTGTGGCCACGGCGGCTGATCGTCCAGCAGTCGGGAACCGGTTGCCAGAAGTACTCCTCATCGGTCAGTCCGTCCAGGCGAGGCCTGAGCTGATGCCGCCAGTGCGACTCGACCTGGTCGACAACCTCGGCACTCCAGTCAATGTCCATCCCGAGACCGTAACCGTCGACGACGCCCCATGGCGGTCGACAACCTCTGGTGTGCGACCGGTCGGTGATGGAGACCAGATCAGCGCTGAAGCAGCCGAGGCCCCTTGCCGCGCACCCGACCGCGAATGGCTGCGGATCCGAGTTCGCGCGGCAGCCACCGCCTCCGACTCCGAGACCGAGTGGGTCGCTCGCATGCGCGCCGACGGCCTACTCGTCCGGGCCCGGACCGGCCCAGATGGCGATCTGAGCTTGTCGCGGATCCGCCGACGGTGGCGCGAAGCGGTGCCGGCCACGGCCACCGAATGGGAGCACACTCGTCGCCCGGCCCGACCGACGATCACCCCTTGGCCCATCGCAGAGCCTCTCGACGCGACGAAGTCGACGTTGTCGTGGGAGGACGGACCCGCTCTCGCCGACCTCACCGTCGTCCTGGCGGCCCGCCTCGATCCGACTGGGACCGGTCACCTCAGTGCTGCCGCCCACCAGATCACCCGCGCTACCGCCTCACCCCGCCACGAGCCAGCGCCCCAGCCGGGCCTGTTTTGTATGTGGTGGTCGGTGCCGTGGCGGTACGGAAGACTCGGGGAATGGATGGGAACTTTCGACTGCGGCGGCAGACCAACCGCTGGGCTCGTTTCGCTGAGGTCAGCGTGCGCTTGGCCCCCGCGGCGAGTGCCGGGGTCGTGGTTCGCGCGGATGTATTCCGCTGGAGTCACCCGGCGGCTGCCGACGGCAGTGCCGAGGCGGAAGCACGAGAGGGTGCTTGGTACGCGGTGAGGGAACTGCCCGCCAGCGTCCGCAACCTGCTGGTGGAGATCACAGAGATCGCTGTCGCTCCTGCGGATACGGGTCCGGGCGACGTGAAGTTCGCTGCCGCGCACGCCGTCTGGCAAGCCTTGGGGCACCTGCCGTCTCGTCCGCCGTTCACGGGCGAGGACGGAAACCCGGTGTTCCCGGCGGAGGAAGCTTCTGATCAGGGTCTGTGATGATCTTGGCGTGAGACGCGGAGACCTTGACGGACGCACAGTGGGCTCGGCTGGAGCCGTTGCTGCTGGTGGGAAAGAAGCCGGGCCGGGCCTCGGGTCTGGCCCCGGCGGAGGTTGATTGACGACATACGGTGGCGAACCCGCACCGGGGTGCCGTGGCGTGACCTGCCTGAACGGTTCGGCCCTTGGGACCGGGTCTATGGCCTGTTCAGGCGTTGGCAGCGTGATGGGACGTGGGCCAGGGTCCTCACCGGGCTGCAGACCGAAGCGGACGCGAAGGGCCTGATCACCTGGGACGTCAACGTCGAGTCCACCGTCTGTCGGGCCCATCAACATGCCGCCGGGGCGGCGAAAAGGGGGACCTTCAGAAGGAGCCGCCTGGAGGAATCGCCGTCGAGCCGGTCGATCACAGCCTTGGCCGATCTCGTGGCGGATTGACGACCAAAATCCACCTCGCCGTCGAGCAGGGGCAGAAGCCCCTATCGATCGTGATCACGGCCGGGCAGCGGGGTGACTCCCCCGCAGTTTGAACCGGTACTGGAAGCCATCCGGGTGCCACGGATCGGGCTCGGCAGACCGCGCAAGCGCCCGGACCAGGTCCGGGCCGACAAAACGTACGACTCCCGCGGAAACCGGGTCTACCTGCGGCGACGCGGGATCAAGGCCACGATTCCGGTCCCCGCGGACCGAATCCGCAACCGGCTGGGACGCGGATCACGCGGCGGTCGGCCACCGACGTTCGACAGAGACGACTACAAGCAACGGCACGCTGTCGAATGCGGGATCAACCGACTCAAGCGCCATCGGGCCGTAGCCACCAGATACGACAAACTCGCTGTCCGCTACGAAGCGACCGTGCTGATTGCAGCATCAACGAATGGCTATGACCAGCACTTTCCCAACAGGCCCTAGTCGGTCACGCAGACACCTCGACGACCAGGCGGGTCCACCGCCACGAGCTTCGCCCCGTCATCACCGAGAGGGCAGAGATCATGGCCTCGTTCCTCGAGGACACGTAGGCAGTCATATTGGCAGCAGCTCAAACAAAAAGCCCCCGACATCCTTCGATGTCGGGGGCTTTTTTGCTGTTCAAAGCCTGGAGCCGCCTATCGGAATCGAACCGATGACCTATTCATTACGAGTGAATCGCTCTGCCGACTGAGCTAAGGCGGCGTTGGAACGAGACGAGTCTAGCCTTTGGCCCGGGGTCGCGCGCAAGCGGGTTCGATGCCCGCCCGCGCACGGCCGGTTCCCGTCAGCCCCAACCCCGGCTGTCCTGCTTGAGCGCGGTGTCGATCGTCAACGCCGACGCCACCACCATCGACAACAGGGGATCCTGCAACGGCCGGTGGATCTGCAGCACGTAGTTGTCGGCGGTCGTGAACATCGTCTTCATGACGCCTTCGAAGGTCTTCGTGATCCGCGCGATCTCGACGCCGGTGTGGTCGACGATCGCGAAGTTCCACGCCCGCCAGTTCTCACCCCGGATCTGGCCGTACTCACTGCCACCCGACTGCATCGAGAAGTTGATCTTCCCGATCATGTTCTGCTGCACGATCTCGCCGATCTGCATGCCGTCGGCGCGCTCGACGATGATCCGCGACTTCATGATCTTGCGGGGACGCGTCACCTTCAGCATCACCTGGCCGTAGCCGTCGCGGACTTCCAGGACGTGCGTGAAGAACTGGTCATAGCTGCCGAGGAACCGCACGGCCTTCTTCAGCGCGCTCTGCCCGACCTGCACGACGGCCGCGACCTGCTGGCCCTGCTGGTTGTAGACGGAGTACTCGTTGTTCAGCTCGATCAGCTTCGTCTTCTGGTTGACGATGAGGATCGGCTCGGTGAAAAGCGTCCCGCCACCGGGGCCCGCCGACTGCGCGCCGGCCGCCTGGACCTGCTGCTGAAGCCGGCCAGGGTCGCTGGCGCCCGTCAGATCGAGCTCGGCGACGCTCTCGAGAGCGGATTTCTGGGGCTGGGGGTTTTGCCCGGCGTGGACGTGCTGCGTCCACTGCTGTCCGTCGAAGTAACGCTGCTGCGATGAGTTCGAGGGGTCCGGGTACCAGCCGGGAGGGGTCTGCGCAACCATGCGCGCGACCATACCCGATCATGTCGAGCCGTCACCAGTACAGCGCGGACGCAACGACCCGCCGAACGGCCCAATGGCCGTCACCGGTCCGGCCGCGCCCCAGCTCGGCCGGACTCGGTTCGTCAGTGCTGTTCGCCCGAAGCCTTGCGGTCGATCTCACGCTGAACCGAACGACGAATCTCGTCCTCGGCCGCGGTCCGCCCCACCCAGGTCGCGCCCTCGACGCTCTTGCCCGGCTCCAAGTCCTTGTACACGGTGAAGAAGTGCTCGATCTCCATCCGGTCGAACTCGGGGACGTGGTGAATGTCGCGCAGGTGCTCCTGCCGGGGGTCATCGGCGGGGACGCACAGGACCTTGTCGTCGCCGCCCTTCTCGTCGCGCATCCGGAACATGCCGATCGCGCGCGCGCGGATCAGGCAACCGGGAAAGGTCGGTTCGGGAACCAGCACGAGCGCGTCGAGCGGGTCGCCGTCCTCGCCCAGCGTGTCCTCGATGAAGCCGTAGTCGGCCGGGTACTGGGTCGCCGTGAACAGGGTCCGGTCCAAACGGATACGGCCCGTCTCGTGGTCAACCTCGTATTTGTTTCGATTTCCCTTGGGGATCTCGATGGTGACGTCGAACTCCACGGCGTCTCCCCTGACTGTGTTTAGGCGCTGGCGGTTGGTCGCCAGTAGTCTCACCTAGTGGCCGTTAGTGAGAAAATCAGCCCCGCTGAACAGAGCGATGCACCACACGTTAGCGCCGTCGTCCCGCGCCGCCGTGGGAAACGGTGGTTTGTGGTGCTGTTCGTGGTGTTGGTGTGCCTGGTAGTGGCTGCCGCCGCGACCGTGTACATCGCTCGCGCGACCGACGTCGGCCCCGCCACGGGATCACTCTCGTGGCCCGAGATGGTCGCCCCGGACGACGCCGCGCCCCCCGTGCCCGTCGACGCGACCGCGCCCATCCCGACCCCGGAAGGTCTCGCCGCCGCGATCGACCCGCTCCTGTCGAAGTCCGCGTTGAAGGGAACGCTCGGCATTTCCGTCACCGACGGGCTAACCGGCCAGGAACTGTACGCCACCGACGCGGACGAAGCGCTCATCCCCGCGTCGACGTTGAAAGTCCCCGCCGTGATCGCGGCCCTCGAGGCCGTCGGCCCCGGCTACCGCATCCCGACCACGGTCGTCGCGGGCGAGGAGCCCGGCCAGGTCATCCTCGTCGGCCACGGCGACGTCACCCTGTCCGCCGACGGCGACGGCTTCTACCGCAACGCCGGTTCCCTCGCCGACCTCGCCGACCAGGTGAAGAAGGCGCTCGACGGCACCGAGATCACGTCCGTCGGCTACGACTCCGCGCGGTTCGTGGGCGACACCGTCGCACCGGGCGTCGACCCGGGAGACCTTCCCGCCGGTTACACGGCGCGGCTCGCGCCCCTGATGCTCGACGGCGGCCGCATGGGCCCCGACGCCCCGAACTCGCCGTCGCAACGCCGCCCCGACCCCGGCATGCACGCCGCGCGCGTGTTCTCCAATGCACTCGGCCTCGGCGAGGTCGTGAAGGCGAGCGCCGCGGCCGACGCGGAACAGCTCGGTGTCGTCCATTCGCCACCGCTTCAACAACTCGCCGAAGACGCGCTGCTTCCGAGCGACAACCTCCTGACAGACGCCATCGGCCTACAGGTCGCGCTCGCCCGCGGCGAGGAGATGTCGTTCGCCGGGATGTCGACCGCGATCGTCGACGTCCTCACGGAACTGGGCGTCCCCGTCGACGGGGTCCAACTATCGGACGCGAGCGGGTTGTCCGAGGACAACCGGTTGACTGCGACCGCGCTGTCGTCGATGCTCACGCTAGCCGCGTCAGGCGAACATCCCAACGCGTCGGGCGTGTTCAGCGGACTGCCGGTCGCCGGATACAACGGCTCTCTCTGGTACCGGTTCACCGGCGAGAACGCCGCCGCCATCGGCGACGTGCGCGCCAAGACCGGCACCCTCGACAAGGTGTCATCGATCGCCGGCACCGTCGTCAGCGCCGACGGTCGACTGCTCGTGTTCGCGTTGCTCCTCAACGGACGCGGCGATCTGATCGCCGCACAGGACGCCCTCGACGCGATCACTGTCGCCATCGCCGATTGCGGTTGCCGGTGACCCGTTCCAACACGTCCGCCTCCACGGGCGGCCACTCGACGGACGGAACGTCGACGCAGGGATCACCCGTTCCTCGTCGCGTCGAACCGGACGGCCCGGACCTGGTGGCCGCGACCCGCGCTCGCCTCCTGGCGGCGACCCGGTGGCGCCATGGCCGGATCGCGACACTGTGGTGGTGGACGGACGCCCGACTGCTTCGTCTGCTCGGTCCGGGACTTGCGGCGTTGTGGACGGGTCCGCCGCCGACGGTCGTCGTCGGTGTTCAATCGTCCGGTTACCTGCTCGCGCCGCTCGTGGCGACGCGACTCGGCGTCGGAATGTTCGGCGTCCAGCAACGCCCCGGACCGGACGGGACGACTCTCGCGGCGGAGTCCGACGCGATCGGTCCCGGCGACCGGGTCCTCCTCGTCGACGACATCGCCGAGACCGCCGAACAGATCGCGGCCGTCCGCGACCTCATCACCCACTATGGAGCGACATGGCTCGGTGCGTCCGTTATGGTCGCGTACCGGGACTGGCCGGAACTCGGCATCAACGCGCTCGCGTCCATCCATGACCTGCCGAGGTCGGAGCCGGGGTACGCCGAGCGTTCCTGAAGCGAACCTCAGCGGGCTTTAGCGTGGCTTCAGCATGTGGTGGGTAGTCTCCGACTTGGGGAGGAGGCCGGAGGCCCCCGCGAGTGGCTACAGTGGAATACGGTGGCGTTTCGGGAGCCCGAGCACACCGCTCTTCCGCGCGTGCCGACCGCGCCGGTGCCGGAAATCCCCGCCCGCTCGCTTGGACCGTCCGAACGTCCCGGGCGGGATCGCATACGGTTGATACATGACACAGCTGGTGGATTGGGATCTGGCCGTAAAGACAGCTCGTGTGCTGAGCAAACTCGGCCCCGCCACGTCGGTCGCCGACGCGGGAGCCGCCGTCTCGGACCTCCGCGCGCACGCCACCGAGGCGATCGGGCTCGTCGCCGAATTCACCGGCCTGACGGGCGCCACCAATCCGCCCGTGCACGTCGTCGACCGGACCGGCTGGTGTCAGGCCAACGTCGCGGGCATGCGCGAGCTGCTCGACCCGTTGTCCGGCAAGCTGTCCAGAGATCCGAGCTGGCTAGCGCGAAACGTCGGCTCCCGCGTCGCCGGAACACAGGCCGGGGCCGTCCTCGGCTACTTGTCGGGTCGCGTCCTCGGTCAGTTCGAGGTCTTCGGTGCTCACTATGGACGACTGCTTCTGGTCGCGCCGAACATCATCGAGGCCGAGCGCGAACTCCGCCTGCAGCCCAATGAGTTCCGCATGTGGGTCTGCCTGCACGAGGCGGCGCACGCGGCTCAGTTCGGCGGCGTCCCATGGCTTCGCGGGCATTTCCTCGACGAGATCAACCGCTTCGTCAGCGTCGGGGAGCCCGAGGAGACCACCGCCGAGACGGTGGCCCGCTTCGCGCAGCAGACGCGCCGCACCGTCGAACTGTTCGCCGACTCGGTCCGCGACTCCGGCTCCCACACCATCCTCGACCTGCTGACCTCTCCGCAGCAGCGCGCCGTCGTCGACCGGCTCACCGCCATCATGACCCTCCTCGAAGGACACGCCGACTACGTGATGGACCACGTCGGCGAGCGCGTGATCGGCGACGTCGCGGCGATCCGGCACCGGTTCGACCGTCGCCGCAACGCCGCTGGGCCGCTGCACCGCGTCACGAAGCGACTGTTGGGAATGGACGTCAAGCTCGCGCAGTACGAGCGGGGCTCCGGGTTCGTCGAGGCCGTCGTCGGCGCGGCGGGCTCCGACACCTTCGCGCGCGTGTGGGAGGGCCCCGCGAACCTGCCCACGATGGAGGAGATCGAGGACCCGGACCGCTGGATCGCGCGGATCCGCGGATGAGTCGACTCGCGGCACCGGTCGCCCGCACCCGCACCGCCGTGCGGGCGGCGCTCGTCGCGGTTCCGCGTGGCGCGACGGTCATCGTCGCGTGTTCCGGTGGCGCCGATTCGACGGCCCTGGCTCACGCGTGCGCGTTCGTCGCGCCACGGATCGGGTTGACGTGCGGCCTCGTCACCGTCGATCATGGACTTCAGGAGGGGTCGGCGGATCGTGCGGCGGCGGTCGCGGCGATGGGGCGCGACCTGGGCATGGCGTTCGCGGACGTCGCGGCGGTGACGGTCGGCCGGGCGGGAGGGCCGGAGGGGGCCGCGCGTTCCGCGAGATACGCCGCGTTGGACGCGGCCGGGGAACGCCACGGCGCGGCCGCGATTCTTCTCGGGCACACGCGTGACGACCAGGCCGAGACGGTGCTGTTGGCGTTGGCGCGTGGTTCCGGTCCCCGTGGCCTGTCGGGGATGCCCGTCCGTCGCGGCGTGTACGTGCGCCCCTTCCTCGACGTGTCCCGCGTCGAGACGGTCGCGGCGTGCGTGTCGCAAGGGGCCGACACGTGGGACGATCCGCACAACGTCGATCCGGCGTACGCCCGGTCTCGGGTGCGCGCGGCGATGCCCGTTCTCGTCGACGTCTTCGGTCCGAGGTTCGTCGCGAACCTCGCCCGGACCGCGTCGCTCGTGGCCGAAGACGCCACCACATTGGACGCGATCGCGGCCGAAGCGCTGGCCGTCGCCGTGATGGGAACAGAGCGGGCCGCCGGAGCCGGTTCATCGACCCGCGAGGAACGGTCGACGTCTCGCCTGCCGGTGGCGGCCGTGCGGGACCTGCCGCGCGCGATCCGGACCCGGGTGCTGCACCGCTTCGCCGTCGCGGCGGGTGCCGACGACGCGGACCTCGCGTACGTCCACATCGATGCGATGGACGCCCTGGTGGCGCGCTGGCGCGGTCAGGGACCCGTCCACCTGCCGGGCGGCGTCACCGTGGCACGCGACGCCGGAGTACTGCGCACGGCCCGATCCTGACCGCACCCCCGTCGGCTCCGGACACGACGACNGCCGCGTTGGACGCGGCCGGGGAACGCCACGGCGCGGCCGCG